>CAZXTX010000006.1:7058-28119 GCA_964643695.1 uncultured Mariniphaga sp.
ATTTTATACTCAAACAGCAATTTTTTTCTGAGTTCCGAAACCGGAAACTGAAATTCCATACCAATCATAAGCCCCAAACCACGAACCTTAAATATATTGGCATATTCACGCAGTTTCTCCATTAAATAATCCCCGGTTTCCTTTGCATTCTGAATAAGGTTCTCTTTTTCCATAACATCAATAACCGCAATTGCGGCGGCACATGCCAGGTGATTTCCGCCAAATGTGGTACCGAGCATTCCCGGCCATGGTTTAATTCCGGGCCTAATCAGTACTCCGCCAACAGGAAAACCGTTTGCCATTCCTTTTGCAACCGTAATAATATCAGGCTTTACCGAATAATACTGATGTGCAAAAAACTTTCCGCTCCGTCCGTAACCCGACTGAATTTCATCAAGAATCAGCATGCTGCCGTACTTTTCCGAAAGTTTACCGAGTCCTTCAAGAAACTGTTGTTCAGGAATATTTATTCCTCCTATTCCCTGAATACCTTCAATGATTACTGCTGCCACATCACCGGTCTGCAATTGGTTTTCAACAGCTTCCAAATCATTGAAAGGCAGAAATACCGCATTTTCAGTTTCATTAACAGGTGCCACAATCTTTGGATTATCAGTTAATGAAACGGCAACAGAAGTACGGCCATGAAATGCCTTTTTAAAACTTATAACCTTTTTCTTTCCGGTAATAAAAGATGTTAATTTAACAGCATTTTCATTGGCTTCGGCCCCCGAATTGCAAAGAAAAAGCTGATAATCGTCATAACCCGAAATTTTACCAAGTTTATCGGCAAGCTCCTGCTGCAGCGGATTTTGAATGGAATTACTGTAAAAACCAATTTTTTTCAGTTGTTCCGAAACAAGCGAAACATAATGCGGGTGGCTGTGACCAATCGAAATAACAGCATGTCCTCCGTATAAATCAAGATATTTGTTTCCTTCGGAATCCCAGACATAACAACCATCGGCTTTCACCGGGGTAATATTAAAAAGCGGATATACGTCAAATAAATTCATAAATATCAGTTAAAATGCAATGGATTTAAGATTCAGGCCTGTTTTTTCATCAAGGCCGAACATCAGATTCATATTTTGTACAGCCTGCCCGGATGCCCCTTTAATAAGGTTATCCGTCAAACTGATTATCACCAGCTTATCATTGTGTTTTTCCAGATAAAGTATTGCTTTGTTGGTGTTTACCACCTGCTTTAACGACGGATTTTTATCGGTTAAAACCACAAACGGATGACTTTTGTAAAAGTTACTGAACAATTCGTATGCTTCTTCCAGGGTTCCGTCATAGCGTGTATATGCAGAAACAAAAATTCCGCGGGTATGATTTCCGCGTATCGGCACAAAATTAAATCCGTTTGAAAAATTTTCCTGCAACTGATTCAGACTCTGTATAATTTCAGCTTCGTGACGATGTGTAAATATATTATATGCAGAAAGGTTGCTGTTCCGCCAGCTGAAATGAGAAGTAACAGTAGGTTTTTGTCCCGCACCCGTTGAGCCGGTAATTGCCTGCACATGAATCTCACCGGTAATAAGCCCTGCTGCTGCAAGCGGCAGTAATGCCAGTTGAATTCCGGTGGCAAAACATCCGGGATTGGCAATTTTCTGTGCTTTCTTAATCTCTTCCCGGTTCAGCTCAGGCAAACCGTAAACAAAAGCATTTCCCTGCCGCTTAAGCCTGTAATCCTGACTTAAATCAATAATCTTTAAACCTTCCGGGAATTCATTGTTTTCAATAAACTCTTTTGACCTGCCATGTCCCATACACAGAAAAACAACATCAGCCTCATTCAGAGGGTGTTCTGAACTAAACTTTAAATCAGTTTCCCCCAGCAAATCGTCATGAACATCGGTAATCCGATTGTCTGCATTACTGGTGCTGTGAACAAAAACAATTTCAGATTCAGGATGATTGATTAAAATTCTTAAAAGCTCACCTGCCGTATAACCTGCCCCGCCAATTATTCCGATTTTAATCATCCTGTCAAATTTTATTGTTAACCTTATTGTATATTTTCAGCGAATTGGCCAAAATTGTTGTAAACCCTTTTACATCATCTCCTGTCCATCCTTTTACGGTTTCGCCGTAATCACCAAAACCAGACTTCATTAAATCGTGGGGCGATTCGATACCCTGCAGTTCAAAACGATAGGGCAGAAGCTTTACAAACACTTTTCCGGTAACATTTTGCTGCGTGGATTCAAGAAAAGTTTCAATATTACGCATAACCGGCTCATGATACATTGCTTCATGTAAAAACATGCCGTACCAGTTTGCCAGCTGCTCTTTCCAGTAAGCCTGCCATTTGGTGAGTGTATGTTTTTCAAGAAGATGATGTGCCTTAATTATTATCAGCGGGGCAGCAGCCTCAAATCCCACACGTCCCTTAATACCGATTATTGTATCACCAACATGAATGTCGCGCCCGATTGCATATTTTGACGCAATATCTTCAAGTTCCCCAATTACTGCAGGCCCGCTTCCGAATGATTTACCATCAATGGTTTTAAGTTCGCCTTTTTCAAAACCAAGTTCAATTATCTTTTCTGATTCCGCTTCAAGCTGACTCGGATATGCCTCGTTTGGCAATCCTTTATCTGAAGTTAAAGTTTCCTTTCCGCCCACACTTGTTCCCCAGATTCCCTGATTAATGGAATAGTGCATCTTTTCAAAATCATCCTTAACACCATGTTTTTTCAGAAAGTCAATTTCTTCCTGCCTGCTGAGCAATAAATCACGGATTGGCGTAATAATTTCAATTTCCGGAGCAAGTATCTGAAAAGTGAGGTCAAAACGCACCTGATCGTTTCCTGCCCCGGTACTTCCGTGAGCAATATATCCGGCACCGATTTCCTTTGCATACTCAATGGTGGCAATTGCCTGAAAAACCCTTTCGGAACTTACCGAAATCGGATATGTGTTGTTTCTGAGCACATTTCCATACACCATGTAACGAATACACTTTTCATAATACTCTTTGGTTACATCAAGGGTAACATGCTTTTTTGCCCCGAGCTTATAAGCTTTCTTTTCAATTGTCTTCAATTCAGATTCTGAAAATCCGCCAGTGTTTGCAATAGCGGTATAAACTTCAAATCCTTTTTCCTCTTTCAGATATTTGACACAAAAGGATGTGTCAAGTCCGCCGCTGAATGCCAAAACTAATTTTTTTTCCATATTATATTTTTAAAAAAGAAAAACAACCTGAAATTTTAACTGTCCTTCTTTTTGTTTAAATCCTGTTTATTGTTGAAACCGCTTAGAGGATTAAAGTTCTTAATCACTTCCAGCAAACTTCTCTTTCGTATTCCGTTTCCGTTTTTTGCTGCCTTTTCCCATGCCGGATCATACAGCATACCCGTACACAAACACTTGGTGCGGTTCATACGTACCAGAATATCGTAATTTACACAACTTTTACAGCCCTCCCAAAACTGATCATCATCGGTAAGTTCCGAATAGGTAACCGGTTTATACCCAAGCTCGTGATTAATTTTCATTACTGCCAGACTTGTAGTCAGACCGAAGATTTTGGCATCCGGGAACCTTTTACGTGAAAGCTCAAATGCCTTCTGTTTAATTCTTTTTGCCAGTCCGTAACCGCGGTATTCGGGAACAACAATCAGCCCCGAATTAGCAACAAAGCCTTTTCCGCCCCAGCTTTCAATATAACAAAAGCCGGCAAAAATTTCACCATCTAATGCAATAATTGCCTTACCCTCCTCAATTTTGGCAGCAAGATATTCATAAGTTCGCCGGGCTATACCGGTTCCGCGCTGTTTTGCAGCCGAATCAATTGCGTCATTAATTTCATCAACATATTTAATATGTTCTTTTTCTGCAATAACAACCTTTATATTTTTTTCATCTTTCATTTCTAAATTTTATTACTTAGTTCCGGAATTATTGATATTAAAACATTAGTTAAATCATTTTTTGTTATGCCTTCCCGCCTCACAATCAAAATAGTATCATCCCCGGCAATTGTACCGATTATCTCCCACCGGCGGGCACTGTCAATTACCGCAGCTATTGTACTTGCATAACCGGGAAGGGTTTTCATAACAGTCAGATTCCCTGAAAAGTCGAGGCCTTTGACCCCCTCTGCAAGAAAATTGTCGGCTACCCTGCCGTGTCTTACATTTTCATCACCCGATTCGGGAACTACATAAATATACCCGTTCACCGGATGAGGAACCTTTGCCACATGCAGAAACTTCAGGTCGCGCGACAGGGTGGCCTGTGTAACTACAAATCCTTTCCCTTTCAGCACCGCCAAAAGCTCTTCCTGACTTCGCACATTTCCCTTTGCAACAATACGGCGTATTTCCAAATGCCTCTGTGTTCTTTTATTCATTACGAATAATTATACATTTATGATGCAAATTTATACATTTTTTTATTAATTGTATTTTTTGAAAGTATTTATTATTATTTTTGTAATGATTTTTTACAAAGATTTAATCAATGTGATATTATATGGGGCATAAAGCAAACCAATTAAAAAAAAGAAACTCAGAAGAATGCGTTTGAACCGGTTAAAAGGAGCAAACGCATTTTTTCTATAAAATACCTTATATGTTAAAAGCAAAACAGGCAATACTTACTTTGGAAGACGGAACAGAATTCAGGGGAAAATCTTTTGGAAGTGAAAAACCGGTTTCGGGTGAAGTCGTGTTTCATACTGCAATGACAGGCTATCCGGAAACAATCTCAAGCCCTTCGTGTGCCGGCCGGATTCTGGTATCAACATACCCGATGATAGGAAATTACGGAGTACCCTCCTACGAAAAAAATAAAGTGTTTGACCAGCTTCAGGAATCCGGTAAACTCCACATTGCCGGATTGGTTATAGCCGACTACTCTTTTGAATTCAGCCACTGGAATGCTGAAAAAAGCCTTTCCGACTGGCTGAAAGAATATGAAATTCCCGGCATTTATGATGTGGATACACGCGAATTAACAAAAATTTTACGTGAGAGAGGTTCAATGCCCGGTAAAATTGAATTTGATGACGAAACCATCAGTTTTTTCAATGTTGATAATAAAAATACTGTTTCCCGCATAAGTTGCAGGCAGAAGGAGATAATCGGAAATGGCAGATACCGCATTATTGTGGTTGACTGTGGTATCAACAACAATACAATGCGTGATTTACTGAAACGGGATACAACAATTATCCGTGTTCCGTGGAATTATGACTTCAGCAGTGAAGAGTATGACGGTATATATTTATCCGATGGCCCTGACAATCCTGAAGATTACATTGAAACTGTTCAAAATATTAAAAAAGCATTAACCGGCAATAAACCCATAATGGGGGTTTCGCTCGGCCATCTGCTGCTGGCCCTTGCTGCCGGTGCAAAAACATACAAGCTTAAAAGCGGCCACCGCAGCCACAATCAGCCTGTGATAATGAACGGAACCGACAGGTTTTTCATTACTTCACAAAATCACGGCTATGCGGTTAATAATGCAACTCTCCCGGCTGAATGGGAGTCTTATTTTACAAACCTGAATGACGGAACCAACGAAGGAATAAAACACAAAACAAAACCATTCTTTTCAGTGCAGTTTCAACCCGAAGCACTCATCGCCCCTGCTGATACTGAATTTCTGACTGATGCTTTTTTTCAAAATATCAGAAATTTTAAACATTCCGAAAACAAGTAAACAATTTCAATATGATTAACCAGAAAATTAAAAAGGCAATTATTTTAGGTTCAGGAGCATTAAAAATCGGTGAAGCCGGTGAGTTCGACTATTCGGGCTCACAGGCACTGAAAGCCCTCAAGGAAGAAGGAGTGGAAACCATTCTTATAAATCCGAATATTGCCACCATTCAGACTTCTGAAGAGATTGCAGATAAAATATACTTTTTGCCGGTAACACCTTTTTTTGTTGAAGAAGTTATAAAAAAAGAGAAACCACAGGGAATTCTGCTTGCTTTTGGCGGGCAAACCGCACTTAACTGTGGTGTTGAACTTTACAAAACCGGTGTATTTAAAAAATATAATATTGAAGTTGTAGGAACTCCCGTTCAGTCAATTATTGATACCGAAGACCGCGACATTTTCAGAAAAATGCTTGAAGAAATTGATGTTAAAACACCTCAAAGCATTGCCGCCTCCAACATGGATGAAGCTAAAGAAGCAGCACAAAAAGTAGGTTTCCCGATTATTGTCAGGGCTGCCTACACTCTTGGCGGATTAGGCAGCGGTTTTTGTGAAAATGATGCAGAACTTGAAAAACTGGCTTCAAAGGCATTCTCATATTCTCCGCAAATATTAATCGAAGAATCAATTAAAGGCTGGAAGGAGATTGAATATGAAGTGGTCCGCGACAGGTTTGACAACTGCATTACCGTATGCAATATGGAAAACTTTGACCCTCTGGGAATCCATACCGGTGAAAGCATTGTGGTTGCCCCGTCACAAACACTTACAAGTTCCGAAGTTAATAAACTGCGGCAAATCTCAATAAAAATTATTCGAAGAGTCGGTATTGTTGGTGAATGTAATGTTCAGTTTGCGCTTGACCCTTATTCTGAAGATTACCGTGTGATTGAAGTAAATGCACGCCTGTCCCGCTCATCGGCACTTGCATCAAAGGCAACCGGCTATCCGCTGGCTTTTGTTGCGGCCAAACTCGGACTGGGTTACGGTTTGCATCAGTTAAAGAACTCGGTAACAAAAACAACCACAGCCGCGTTTGAGCCGGCACTTGATTATTGTGTGGTTAAAATACCGCGGTGGGATTTAAGCAAATTTACCGGAGTTTCAAAAAACATCGGCAGTGCAATGAAAAGTGTGGGCGAAATTATGGCAATCGGGCGCACCTTTGAAGAAGCCATTCAAAAAGGAATTCGGATGGTTGGCTTGGGAATGCACGGTTTTGTCGGGAATAAAAAGGAAATCAACATTGAAGAGATTGAAGCCGAGCTTACAAACCCTACCGACCGCCGCATTTTTGCAATTGCAGAAGCTCTGAACAAAGGATACAGTATTGACGATATTTATGAGAAAACTAAAATTGACAGATGGTTTTTATACCGTTTAAAAAATATTCATAAAATAAAACTTGAACTCCTGAAAATCAATACTCTTGAAAACCTTTCGGCAAACCTGCTGAAACTGGCAAAGCAGGCAGGATTTTCAGATTTTCAGATTGCAAGAATAATTTTTAACAGCCCGAACAGCAAAATTCAGGAAGACCTGCTGAAAATAAGGGAATACAGAAAAAAACTCGGAATAATTCCGGTTGTAAAACAAATTGACACACTTGCCGGAGAATATCCCGCATCTGCCAATTATTTGTATCTGACATACAACGGCACGGCAAATGACATTCAATATCTTAATGACCGAAAATCTGTAATTGTTCTTGGGTCGGGTGCATACCGGATAGGGAGCTCGGTTGAATTTGACTGGTGCAGCGTTAATGCAATCAACACCATTAAAAAGGAAAATTTCCGTTCGGTTATGATTAATTATAATCCCGAAACTGTCAGCACCGACTACGATACATGCGACCGCCTCTATTTTGATGAACTCTCTTTTGAAAGGGTTCTTGATATAATTGAGCTGGAAAACCCTCACGGAGTAATTATTTCAATGGGCGGACAAATTCCAAACAATCTGGCAATGAAACTTCACAACCGGAATATTCCGGTATTGGGAACATCACCTTTAAAAATTGACAATGCCGAAGACAGGGAGAAATTCTCTTCACTGCTGGATGAGCTGAATGTTGACCAGCCCCGGTGGGCAAGGCTGTCAACTTTTGAGGACATTCACAAATTCATTGATGAAGTCGGTTATCCTGTTCTCATACGCCCGTCGTATGTGCTTTCGGGTGCTGCCATGAATGTGGTTTCAAATTCTGACCAGCTTGAATATTTTATTGAAATGGCAGCCAGTGTTTCCAAAGAACATCCAGTGGTTGTTTCAGAATTTATTGAGGAAGCCAAAGAAATTGAATTTGATGCAGTAGCCCGTAACGGTGAAATAATTACTTATGCAATTTCAGAACATGTGGAATTTGCAGGTGTTCATTCTGGTGATGCAACAATCGTTTTTCCGCCGCAAAAACTGTATGTGGAAACCATCAGAAAAGTTAAGCGGATTGCACGTCAGATTGCAAAAGGACTGGATATTACAGGCCCGTTTAATATACAATTTCTGGCAAAGGATAATGATATTAAAGTAATTGAATGTAACCTTCGTGCTTCGCGCAGTTTCCCGTTTGTTTCAAAGGTAATGAGGCTAAACCTGATTGAAATTGCCACTAAGGTTATTCTCGGGGTTCCGGTTGAAAAACCTGATAAATCACTTTTTGAACTGGACTACGTTGGGGTTAAAGCTCCCCAGTTTTCATTTGCAAGGCTGCTGAATGCCGATCCTGTTCTCGGGGTTGACATGGCTTCTACCGGCGAGGTTGGCTGCATTGGCGAAAATTATTATGAAGCCGTACTGAAATCAATGCTCTCGGTAGGATACCGGATACCTTTAAAAAATGTGCTGATATCATCCGGCCCCTCACGCTCGAAGGCTGAACTGCTTACAAGTGCACAAATGCTTGAAGAAAGAGGTTATAACCTTTATGCTACCGAGGGAACTCACAAGTTTTTTTACGAAAACGGGGTAAAAACCACTTTGCTGCACTGGCCCGACGAGGAAGACAGACAACCCAACACCATTGACTATATCAAAAATAAGAAAATTGACCTGTTGATAAATATTCCGAAAAACTATACAAAACGTGAATTGAAAAACGGTTATCAGATTCGAAGAAATGCAATTGACTTTAATGTGCCGCTGATAACAAACTCAAGGGTTGCAAGTGCTTTTATATATGCTTTGTGCAAATATGATTTAAATGGAATAAGTATTAAAAGCTGGGATGAATATCAGTAACAGAAAAAGAAAAACAGAATAAAACTTTCTTATACCAATTGGAAATTTACAAAACAGTTTAGACTATTTTGTAAATACAATTCGTATTAATTCAAAACAACTTTAAATTCCCAGTTTTTTGAATCTGAATAAAATAGCCGTCCGGTGTTGTCTTCTGAACTGCACAATGTTACTATTGCTTTCCAGACAATGACTTTTAGGGCTGTTGCTTTCTGATTTTGTTTTCTATGACTGTCCATGGCAAAACATTTTTGTTTCCTGAAAAATAATAACGCAGAAAACAAAAAGAATACCACTATCCGCCAATTAACGAAAAACAGAGGTAAACTGCCGTATCGGAAGATAAAGTTGTCAGTTTTTTACCGAGTATCCCCGTTTTTCCACTGCTTTGTTAATTTCTGCAAGTGTGGTTTTTGCAGCATTAAACCGTACAACAGCAGTTGAATCACTAAGTTTTACAGTTGCAGATTCAACTCCTGCCACCTCTTCAATGCCTTTTTTTACTGAAACAACACACATGTTGCAATCCATTCCGCCGATATTAAGAGTTACTTCCGTTAAAGCTGCATTTTGACCCGGTGACTTATCTTCACCCTGTTTTTTATTTCCCTGGCCACAGGAAACAATCATGAAAATTCCAAGAATAACTAATATTGTTCTCATTTTATCAATTTATTACCGGTTTTAAAATATTATTTGTTTTTTCATGAGCTTCTGCAAAAACATGTTTTGCATTTTTGTTTAAAAATCGTGAAAAAAGTTTACTATTCAATGTGGAAACATATGTTTTTTCGCCTTTTTTATAAACAGAAACCCGGCAGGGCATAACGGCAGATGCCATTCGCTCATTGTCGGCTCCGAGAATATTAACTGCCACAGACGGATTGCACAGCGAAAACACATAGATCTGCGGAACTTCAAAATCCTTCTTTTTCAGTGATGCCTGAAGGTCATAAATATGAGAAACCGTCCATCCGTTATTCTGTGCCGATTCCGTAACAGCATCGGCAGTTTCTTCAAAACTCATGGTACTCTCATTTTCAATAAAAATCTTTTTTGAAATAACGGCCTGAGCAATAAAAAAAGTTGCCGCAGCACCAATTACCAGTCCGGTTAAAAATAAAATAATTCCCTTCATGTTTTTAAATTAATCTGAGTTTATAAAAAATTAGTTTCGTTTTACAAAACACCGGAAAAGACAGTGTAAGAAAAGGTTATATCCGAATAAACCGTCTGCCGGTCCGGCGTTGAAACCAACAGGATTAAAAACAAGGGAAAAAAGAAATTGTTGAAAGGAACAGTCTCTGCTTCAGATAAAAATATTACGACTTCAATTTAAATTTACAGGATTCTTCACTTTTGTTTTCAGCAGTGCAATATCCAGAACATCCATAATTGTATTCACAAAATGAAAGTCAAGCCCTGCAAGATATTCATCCTTAATTTCCTCAAGATTCTTTTTGTTTTCCTCAGAAAGAATAATTTCGGTGATTCCGGCACGTTTTGCTGCAAGAATTTTCTCCTTTATGCCGCCCACGGGCATAACTTTGCCGCGAAGTGTAATTTCACCGGTCATTGCCAGATTCTTTTTCACTTTTCGCTGTGTAAATGCCGAAGCAAGTGATGTAACCATAGTTACTCCTGCCGACGGGCCGTCTTTCGGAATTGCACCTTCGGGAACATGAATATGCACATTCCAGTTGCTGAAAACTTCCGGATCCAGTTCCAGCTCGGCAGCATGCGACTTCATATATTCATGGGCAAGCATTGCCGACTCTTTCATAACATCGCCCAAATTACCGGTAAGGGTTAACGTTCCCTTTCCTTTACTCAGGCTCGATTCCACAAAAAGAATTTCGCCGCCCACGGCTGTCCATGCAAGTCCGGTAACCACGCCGGCAAATTCATTACCCTGATATTTTTCTTTTGAATATTCGGTAACACCCAGATATTCACGAATATCTTCCAGCGTAAGCTTTTTATTGTAAGGCTCGTTAAAAGCTGTTTTTTTGGCAATCCGCCTGATAACTTTTGCGATCTTTTTGTCCAGTGCCCTTACGCCCGATTCGCGGGTGTATCCGTCAATAATTTTTTCAATAACTTTTTTGGTGAAAACAACATCACTTTTTTTCAGACCGTGGTTTTCAATCTGCTTCGGAATAAGATGACGTTTTGCAATTTCAATTTTTTCCTCCACAAGATAGCCACTTACCTCAATCAGCTCAAGTCTGTCGCGCAACGGCGGTGCAATGGTGCTTAAAGTATTTGCCGTTGCAATGAACATAACTTTTGAAAGGTCATAATCCATTTCCACATAATTGTCGTGGAATTCCGAATTTTGTTCCGGGTCCAACACTTCCAGCATTGCAGATGCGGGGTCTCCGTGAAAATGCTTCGAAATTTTGTCAATTTCATCCAATACGAAAACGGGATTTGAGGTTTTTGCCCTTTTTATATTCTGAATAATCCGGCCCGGCATTGCTCCAATGTAGGTTTTGCGGTGTCCGCGGATTTCCGACTCGTCATGCAATCCACCAAGGCTCATACGCACAAATTTACGGTCGAGAGCTCTTGCCACCGACTTGCCCAAAGAGGTTTTTCCGACTCCGGGGGGGCCGTAAAGGCACAATATGGGAGCTTTCATGTCATTTTTTAACTTCAAAACCGCAAGATGTTCCAGAATCCGCTCCTTCACATTCTCAAGTCCGTAATGGTCTTCATCAAGCACTTTTTTGGCGTTTTTAAGGTCAAAATTATCATCACTGTATTCATTCCACGGCAAATCCACCAAAGTCTGGCAAAAGGTAAACTGAACCGAATATTCACCGGCTGCCGGATTTAAACGGTGGAGTTTTTCAACCTCCTTATCAAAAAATTTCTCAACCTCCTTATTCCATTTTTTGGCTTTACCCTTTTCCTTTAACTCATTTATCTCCTGCTCCACCGGATTGCCGCCAAGTTCATCCTGAATTGTTTTCATCTGCTGATTCAGCATAAACTCACGCTGCTGCCTGTCCATGTCGGTTTTCACTTTCTTCTGAATATCATGCTTCAGCTCCATCATCTGAACCTCTTTCACAAGGAAACTGATTGCCTGAATACCACGATCTTTAAGGCTCCCTATTTCGAGCAGGTTTTGTTTGTCTTCAACACTGATGTCGGTATTTGAACAGATAAAATTTATCAGAAACGTAGAGTTTTCAATATTTTTGACAGCAAATGTTGCTTCGGGCGGTACATTGGCCGAAAACTGTGCTATTTTAATCGAAAGGTCCTTCAGCGAACCGACAATGGCATTAAACTCCGAATCATTTTCAGGGTAAATATCTGTAAGCGGCTCAACAGCTGCTTTGTAATAAGGCTCTTCCGAAATAAACTCCTTAATTGAATATCTTCTTTTACCCTGAATAATCACTGAAGTTGAGCCATCCGGCATTTCAAGAATTTTCAGAATTTCGGCAAGTGTTCCCACTGAAAACAGGTCTGATGTCTGCGGGTCGTCAACAGTATAATCCTTCTGTGCCACGGTTCCGAGCATACGGCTTCCCCTGTAAACATCCCTGATCAGCTGCAGTGATTTTCTGCGCCCCACATTTATGGGCAGAACCACTCCCGGAAAAAGAACCGTATTGCGCAATGGCAAAATCGGCAAAACATCGGGAACTTCAACATTCTTCAAATCAGCATCATCACCATCAGATATTATTGGTATATATTCTGAATCATCATCCATTAATCCTCTAAAAAACATTTTATCAAAAATTGAATTTCTAAATTTCTCCATTTTAACTACTACAATGACAATTTGTCGGGAAACTTCAAATTATTTTGCGGGTATCTTAATTGGCAATAGTCATGCCACCCCGGCAAACATATGAAAACCAGAATTATATTCAGCAACAATTCTGAATTCACGACAACATAACATACAATTCAATCAGTTGTTTGAAAACCGGATTTACATTTTTTTTAAATCGTCGGTATAAACTTTATACAGTCAACGGATTATCTCTTTCAAAAATAAAATATAAAACAGCTTTATTCCCTCATTTTTTTATAGGCGTTTATCAGGCCTGCCGTGGAAGCGTCATGTCCGGTAACCGACTCATCGCCATCCAACTCGGGCAAAATTACATTTGCCAGCTGTTTGCCGAGTTCAACGCCCCACTGGTCAAAACTGTAAATATTCCAGATAACCCCCTGTACAAAAATTTTATGCTCATACATTGCTATTAATGCTCCCAAAGTTCGGGGTGTCAGCTTTTTTACAAGAATTGAATTGGTTGGAATATTCCCGGGAAAAACTTTAAACGGTGTAAGTGCTTCAATTTCCTCACTGCTTTTTCCGGCAGCTTTTAATTCGGCAACAACCTGTTCTTCGGTTTTTCCGTTCATCAGTGCTTCGGTTTGGGCAAAAAAGTTTGCCAGCAGCTTTTGATGATGATCACCCACTTTATTATGGTTGTTTGCAGATGCAATAAAATCGCACGGTATCAGCTTTGTTCCCTGATGAATCAGCTGATAAAACGCATGTTGTCCGTTGGTTCCCGGCTCACCCCATATTATCGGCCCGGTTTGGTATTCAACTATCTCCCCGCTCCGGTCAACATATTTGCCGTTGCTTTCCATGTTTCCCTGCTGAAAATAGGCCGGAAAACGGTGCATATACTGGTCATACGGCAAAATTGCCTCGGTTTCGGCACCGTAAAAATTGTTGTACCATATACCGAATAAGGCAAGAATTACAGGAATATTTTTATCAAACTCAGTATTGCGAAAATGGTTATCCATTTCGTGGGCACCTTCAAGAAGCTGAATGTAATTTTCAAAACCGATACCCAAAACAATGGAAAGGCCGATTGCCGACCAGAGAGAATAACGGCCTCCCACCCAGTCCCAGAAACGGAACATGTTTTTTGTATCAATACCAAATCGTGCAACCTCTTTTTCATTTGTGGAAACCGCAACAAAATGATTTTTCACAAAATTTTCATCCCGTGCAGAATCTAAAAACCAATTTCGTGCGGTGTTGGCATTGGTCATGGTTTCCTGGGTAGTGAAAGTTTTTGAAGCAATTATGAAAAGTGTAGTTTCGGGATTTACCCTTTTTAAAGTTTCAACAATGTGCGTTCCGTCAACATTTGAAACAAAATGCAGATTCAGATGATTTTTGTATGGTTTAAGTGCCTCGGTAACCATCAGCGGGCCCAAATCGGAGCCGCCTATTCCGATGTTAACCACATCGGTTATTACTTTTCCGGTATAACCCTTCCACGCTCCGGAAATTATCTGTGCAGAAAAATCTTTCATCTGCTCCAGAACCGCATTTATTTCAGGCATAACATCCATGCCGTCAGCCAAAACCGGACTGTTTCCCCGGTTGCGAAGAGCTGTGTGCAAAACCGCACGATTTTCGGTTGAGTTGATTTTTTCGCCTGTAAACATGCTTTCAACGGCTTCTTTCAGTTTACATTCCTCTGCCAGTTCAATAAGCAGTTCACGTATTTTATCATCAACAATGTTTTTAGAAAAATCAATCAGAATATCCTCAAATTTTATCGAATATTTCTGAAAACGGTTAATATCATTTTCAAAAATCTCTTTCAAATGTGTCCCTTCAAAACTGAAAAAATAGTCTTCAAGCTTTTCCCAGGCACCGGTATCCGTCGGATTTATTTTCGGCAGCATATTTTAATAATTTAAATTTCAGACTTATTTACTTTTTAATTTTGCAAATATAGTTTTTTGAAGCATTACGAAATAATTAAAACAACAGGGAATGAAATAAGAATGGCATCAGCATTTTGCAATATTCAAAACACCTTAACTCAGATAATCTTTTCATCATTGCTTTTGGTTTCAGGCTCAATCAGGCCTTTTATAAACGGTAAAACAGAAGGTGCCAGCTTCCTGACCGGTTCATAAAAATGCGACCTTGCTTTTGCATTTTCCGGAATAATCTGTTTTGTTTCATCAATCATGTCCAGGGCTAAAATCAGAACACTCAGAACAAGTGCTGTTTTCAGAACCCCGAAAATAAGTCCTGCAAGTTTATTCAAAAAGCCGAGCATTGCCACCTGAATCAGTTTATTTACCGAACTCCCGAAAATACGCACCAGAATAACTATAATCAGGAATGTTATTAGAAACGAAATCAGATAAAGATATTCTGTCTGAAGATTAAAATTCCTTATTAAATAATCGGATGTCAAAGTTGAGAATTTAATGGCACCCCAAATACCCAGAATTAATGCCGCAAGTGATGCCGCTTCGGTAACAAAGCCTTTGCGAAAACCTCTGAACGCTGCAAGCAGCAGTATTATCCCCAATAAAATATCAATATAATTCATTCTGATTTTTATTTTGCAACTGATAAAATTAGGAATTATTTCCAAAAGATTAGCATGAAAACACTTACGTTTGTTACTTTTGAAGCAAAGTTGAAAATAAAAGATGAAACAAGATATAAACGAAAAGATTTTTTACGATTTTAAATCTTTCAAACCGGTTTTAAAACGCTGGAAATCCAAAGGAGACACAATTGTTTTCACCAACGGCTGTTTCGACATTATCCATCACGGGCATATAAATTCATTTTCAAAAGCATCAGAGCTGGGAACGCGGCTGATTGTGGGACTTAACTCCGACGAATCGGTTCATGCCCTGAAAGGCAAAGGGAGGCCGGTGCTGAACATTGAAGCACGTACATCAATGCTGGCGGCACTTGTTTTTATTGATGCCGTTATCGTTTTTAACGATGACACCCCCACCCGGCTCATTGAACAGGTAATTCCGGATGTGCTGGCAAAAGGAAGCGAATACAAGCTGAACGAAATTGTCGGACATGAAGTGGTTTTGGAGCATGGCGGCCGGGTTGAAAGGCTTGATTTTGTTGATGGTATATCCACATCAGAACTTATTTCACGAATTAAAGCCTTAGAGTGATGAGCCGGACAAAAACTGTTTACATCTGTCAGGATTGTGGTACACAATCGCCAAAATGGATGGGTAAATGCCTTACCTGCGGCGGATGGAACACGTTTGTTGAAGAGATAGTTGAAAAAAGGAAGGTGAGTTCATCCGTTTCTGCATCACTTTCTGCAAACCGCCCGCTTACCCTTGAAGAGATTACCACCGAAAGAATGGAACGCATTACCGTGGGAATAGCTGAATTTGACAGGGTTTTAGGCGGCGGACTGGTTCCCGGTTCACTGGTTTTATTAGGCGGCGAGCCCGGAATCGGCAAATCCACATTAGTTTTGCAAATAGCACTTAAATTAACCGGTAAAAAAACTCTTTATATTTCGGGTGAAGAGAGCCTTCAGCAAATTAAGCTGCGGGCGGCAAGACTTGGCGTAAACAACGGCAGCTGTCTGTTTTTAAGTGAAACCTCGCTTGAAAATGTAATTGCACAAACCAAAGAGGCAAGCCCCGATTTGCTTATTGTTGACTCAATTCAGACACTGTCCACCGAAACGGTTGAGTCGTCTCCCGGATCGGTTACGCAGGTGCGTGAATGCACATCTGCAATTCTGAAATTTGCAAAACAAAACCATACTGCGGTAATTCTGATAGGACACATTAACAAGGAGGGCAGTCTTGCAGGGCCAAAAGTTTTAGAGCACATCGTTGACTCCGTTCTTCAGTTTGAAGGGGACACCAATTATCTGTACCGTATTTTACGTGCCAGTAAAAACCGGTTTGGCTCCACCAACGAACTCGGAATTTTTGAAATGAGAAGCAACGGCTTGCAGGAAGTATTAAATCCTTCGGAACAGCTGATTTCAAAAGTCAGCGATGACGTTAGCGGAACGGCGGTTGCAGCAACAATAGAGGGAATCCGTCCTTTTTTGATTGAGATTCAGGCACTGGTAAGCTCGGCAGCATACGGAACACCGCAGCGTTCATCAACGGGCTTCGATTTGCGAAGGCTTAACATGCTGCTGGCAGTTCTTGAAAAACGCGCCGGATTCAAACTGATTGCGAAGGATGTTTTTCTCAACATTGCCGGCGGACTTCGCATCAGCGATCCGGCAACCGATCTGGCAGTTATATGCTCAATTCTGTCGTCAAACATCGACATTGCGGTTGACCATAACATCTGTTTTGCAGGCGAAGTGGGTCTCACCGGTGAAATACGTGCCGTTAACCGTATTGAACAGCGAATTGCAGAAGCCGCAAAACTTGGTTTCAAAAAGATTTTTATCCCCTCACTAAACAAAGGTTTCGACAGTTCAAAATTCCCGATAAAACTTGAAAGAGTTTCGCGTGTAGAGGAGGTATTCAGGAAGATTTTCAGTTAAAAATTCTTTTTCTATTGCCGTCAGCCTGCCGGAAACTGTTTCAGGTAATTTTGGTTTGTCAGAATAGCAGCTTAAATGTCTTTATCTAATAGCTTTCCTTTTTCAGTATATTTAGCGGTTAAATTGAAAATAGTAAACATTCGGTAATGCAAATTTTTATATCTATTATTAATTAAAGTTCTATATTTATTATTGTTAACGAAACGTACCACCAAGTATAAAACACATAAACGACTAGATAATTTACTATTAAAAAACAAAAAAATAAGTCCAAACATAAAACAGTACATTTGTAAACCCCACAATCCAACACAAAACCAATGTTTGTAAAAGAACCGCTTTTTCTATCGCTATGACAAAAAATTTTGAATTATATTAAAAAATGATTTACATTTGTCATAAATTGACAAGAATAAAAATACAAGTCTAATGAAAGAAACATTCGGAGAATATATTCGATTATTAAGAACAAAAAATGGCATGACATTGACACAATTAGCTGCCCAATTAGATATGGATTCAGCTAATTTGAGCAAAATTGAAAACAATAAAAGGGAATTTGATGAGAAAAGATTGGAAAAATTAGCATCTGTTTTTAACCTTGACACTAAAATTCTTAGAGATGAGCTTTTTAGTGAAAAATTTGCTAATAAAATTTATTCTAATTGTTGTTCTGAAAAAGCCTTAGAACTTGCAGAGCAAAAGGTTAAATACTTTAAACAATCCAATGTTAAACAAAAAAAATTAAATTTTTAGTCATGAAAATAGTATCACTTTTTGCAGGAGCTGGTGGACTTGATTTAGGATTTTCAAATGCTGGATTCAATGTAATTTGGGCAAATGAATATGATAGAGATATTTGGAAAACCTATGAAAAGAATCACCCCAACACAATTTTGGACAAAAGAAGTATTACGCATATTTCAAATGAAGATGTTCCTGATTGTGATGGAATAATTGGAGGCCCGCCTTGCCAAAGTTGGAGCGAAGCTGGTTCTATGCGTGGTATCGAAGATAATAGAGGACAGTTATTTTTTGAATTTATTAGACTTCTTGAAGCGAAGCAACCTTATTTTTTCTTGGTGGAAAATGTTTCTGGAATGCTGTTATTGAGGCATAAAAAAGCTTTAGATAATATAAAAAATCATTTTAGAAATGCAGGTATTGGCTATGATTTACATTTCAAAATGTTAAATGCAAAAGATTTCAAAGTTCCTCAAGATAGGAAAAGAGTCTTTTTCGTTGGTTTTAGAAGTGATTTAAAAATAGACTTTAAATTTCCAAAAGGATTTAAAGAGATAATTCCACTTAGCAAAGCTATTGGAGATTTAACAGACAATGTTTTAAGTGCAAAAAATAGGAAAAATGCGAATAATGGAAATTGTAGTGTCCCAAATCATGAATATATGGACGGGAGTTTTTCAAGCATTTTTATGTCTCGAAATCGAGTCAGAAGTTGGGACGAAGTTTCATTTACCATTCAAGCCGGAGCGAGACACGCTCCATTGCATCCACAAGCACCAAAAATGAAATTTATTGAACAAAACAAAAGAGAATTTGTAAAGGGGCAAGAAAGCTTATATAGAAGATTGAGTGTTCGTGAATGTGCAAGAATTCAGACCTTCCCTGACAATTTTATTTTCCATTATGATAATATTTCCGCTGGTTACAAAATGATTGGCAACGCTGTTCCTGTTAGATTGGCATATTACATTGCAAAAGAAATTAAACAAAGTTTATCTGAAAAAATAATAAACAATAAGGAGTTAGAAAAAGCTAAATCAGAAAAACAATTAGTTCATCATGGCAATACAAACTAAAACTGGAAAAGCATTTGAATATGCACTGTTAAAAGAATTTTATGACAGATTAAAAAAACCAAACAATAATATTATAGTCATTGATAATGAGCCATATAAAACTGCAAAATCTTGCTTTGAGAGTTTTTCTGAAGATGAACAAGGATTATATTCATTAGTGTCAAGTGCTGCAATAAATTTTCTTGTTGATATTGAACCCCGTTTATCAAATAGTATCAGCCCAAAAGACATACTACAACTCGAAATAGTTTCAGATAGCGAGGGACAATCAGGTGATGTTAGAGATGTTTTAGCAATTCGGTTGCTTCAAAAATGGGAAATTGGAATTTCTGCTAAAAATAATCATAGAGCGGTAAAACATTCCAGATTATCCCAAAAAATTGATTTCGGAAAAAAATGGGTTGGGATACCTTGTTCAAAAGCTTACTTCAACGAAATCAGACCGATTTTTGATTTCCTGTCCAATCTAAAAATTAAAGATAGAAACACTAAGTGGACATCAATTCCTGATATGCATGACAAAATTTATGTCCCCCTATTGAATGCCTTTAGAACTGAGTTGCTTTGTCTCGACAAGGCAAACCCTTCCCTAATTCCACAAAGATTAGTTGAATATTTAATTGGTAATAAGGACTTTTACAAGATAATTAAAGGTCATAATAAAGTAGAAATTCAAGCATATAATTTGCACGGCACACTTAATCAACCATTTGGAAAGATTAATCCAAAAGCAAGAATTCAAAAACTTAAATTGCCAACCAGGCTAATCGAAATAGTTTATGAAAAAAATTCTAAAACGACTTTAATTGTATCATTAAATGAAGGTTGGCAAATTTCCTTTAGAATTCACAATGCAAGTTCAAAAGTTGAGCCATCATTGAAATTCGACATTAACTTAATTAGTACACCTCATACATTGTTTAACAATCATATTTTTATAGGTGAAAAGTAAGCATGGATTTGAAACTACCCAAGAACGCTCTGATTTAATGCGAAAAATCAAAGCAAAAAATACAACACCTGAAATTATATTAAGAAAAGCTTTATGGAAAGAAGGAATTAGATACAGAATTGAAAACAAAAAGATAACTGGAAATCCTGACATAACAATAAAAAAATACAAAATAGCAATCTTTATTGATGGTGAATTCTGGCACGGTTTCAATTGGAAAGAAAAGAAAACTAAAATTAAAAGCAATAGAGAATATTGGATACAAAAGATTGAACGAAATGTAAAAAGAGACAAAAAATACAATCAAATATTAATAAGTCAAAATTGGGTTGTTTTGCGATTTTGGGAACATGAAATAAAGAAGGATTTAAATAAATGTATTGAAATTGTGAAAGATGCCATCACTTCGCAGTCAAGCAATATTGGCTTACACAAATGAAATCACTACTTGGAAGCAAATAAAAAGACTGAAATAAAAACAAAACTATCAATCAGCTAAAAACTGATTAAGTCAATTCCGGTTTATAAGAACAGCAGCTTCAATTTCTTTTTATTAGAACTTACCTCTTTCAACATATTTGGCAATAAAATTGAAAATAATAAACATTCGTTAATGCAAATTTTTCACATTTAGAATATTGATTATAAACATATCATTCGACGACATTGCCAACTCAAAAGGGATAGAAGTTAAAGATATAATTACCGAAGTGGAAGCAATTGTCAACTCAGGTACTAAACTTAATATTGATTACTATGTTAATAATGTGCTGGATGATGAACATCAGGAAGAAGTATTTGATTATTTCAGGGAAGCAGAAGATGATTCGATTGAAAAGGCTCTTGAAGAACTTGGTGAAGATGAATATTCTGAAGAAGATATTCGCCTTATGCGGATAAAATTCATGTCAGACTTAGGTAATTAAACACACTTCGTATAAGATACAGAAACATAATTTTCAGTATTTTGAAACAAGCATGTAAAACATTTACACCCATAAGTATAATTAAAATCATGCGAGTTACATACTATACCTTTAATAATAAACAATTTTA
>CAZXTX010000007.1:0-22540 GCA_964643695.1 uncultured Mariniphaga sp.
TTATACTATTTACAAGGAGTTAGAAAGAGTCTTAAAAGAAGAGCAGTCAGATTTATCTATACAAAAAGCAAGTGAGATAACGCATAATATGTATCAACTTACTTATCAGCTTCCAGACTCAGGAAAAACGAAAACTCAGCTATTAAATATGGATCAACAACAGAAAGAACTATACGAAATTATTACGAGAAATTTTTAGGGTGTCCCAATGCGGAAGACAAGAATTGAAATACCGGACATAATATTAAAATGCAGTAGTGTGAAGTAGTATAAGAAAACCTCTTCCCAAACAAATCACTCTCTAATAATAATCTCCTTTCTGCTGACCGACCATGCCGAAAAGTAGCCAAGTGCACCGTTGTTAAAATTGGAAATGGGATTTGACGGTGCCGGCGAAGCTGCGTTTGAACCTGTTGTTTCCTTTAATGTGGAAAAATATAACCATGCGGCTTCATCAATTGTATATAGTTCAACCTTAACAGTATCACCATAGTCAAAAACACGCCTGCGCAAATTTATCCTGATTCCTTTTCCGTTTAAACCGACATCGTCAAATAGTATTATATCGCTGCTTTTATTAAATAGTTTTTCGTTTTTATAAAGCTTTACCCTGTAAAAATTTTTCTCATCAGGCGGGTCTGCTATATATAGTGAAACATTGTATCCCTCATTAAAAAAATGCATGTCGCGTTGATATTCATAACTTAGTGAATCAATATTAACAGCTCTGTGAAGTCTCGATTTTGCAGTGTATTTTACACCTTCCGTTTCTACACTTAAAACATATTCGGCATCATTTTTAAATCTTCGCTTATCAGTTTTATAAATTCCGTCTTTTATATGATTTACCTCTGTTTTTGTTCCATCTGGTGCTGTTAATTCCACAATTGCATTTTCAACTCTAACTGCAGACGTTTTGTTGAAATAGCTTTCAGTTTTAGTGATCTTTACTTCAAGAACTGAATTATTGTACGACAGGTTTCCTTCAATTACAATCTGTGCACCTGCTTCGTTTAAATCCACATCAATTACTCGCTCACAACCTGAAAAAAGAAAAATCAGCATAAATGCCACAGCATAAGAATATTTAAAATAAAATAATAAACTATTGCACATTAGCTGAAATATGTATTTGTAATTTGGTAATTCCATTCTGTTTAAAAACTAAAATTTAAATCTGTAACTAACTGAGGGAATTGCTTTAAACAATGCAACCTGTACAGCCTCAGTTTCCGCAGGATTATCTTTTTTATCCCTAAAATCGATAAAGTAAGCATTTTCGCGGGCATAAGCATTATAAACAGAAAAATTCCATGCCGATTCAAAAGATTTTCTTTTTCGCTCCCAGGTAAGTCCAATATCCAGCCGGTGATAATCAGGCATTCTGTATCCGTTTCGTTCTGTATAATATCCAACGGTTTTTCCGTCAATCTCATATTTCCCGCTCGGAAAAGTAACCGCATTGCCGGTATAATATACCCAGTTTGCCGAAAATTTTAATCTTGAGGTTAAATTGTACATTGTAACAACCGAAATGTCGTGTGTGCGGTCCTGTCTTGCCGGAAAAGGGTTTCCGTTGTTTATCTCATCAAACTGTCGCATTGTTTTTGATAAAGTATAACTCACCCATCCATTTAATTTACCACTGTTTTTCTTAATCATCAGTTCAGTACCGTAAGCCCATCCTCTTCCAAAAACAAGTTCCGACTCCACTATGGAATTAAACAGCAAATCGGCACCATTTTTATAATCTATCTGATTTTTAAGGTCTTTATAATAAATTTCAAGAGAAGTTTCAAAGATATTATTATGAAAATTTTGAAAATACCCTGTCGAAACCTGATTTGAAATTTGCGGTTTAACATTGTTGCTGCTCGGAAGCCACATATCAGTAGGTGCTGTGGTTGTTGTATTGGTTATCAGGTGTAAAAACTGGTAAATTTTGTTGTATGAAGCTTTTAATGAGCTTCTTTCACTTAATGAATAATTCAGTCCTATCCGTGGCTCAAGACCGCCCTGAGTCTTAAAAAACTCACCTTTTCTGATTTTAATGGTTTCAATCAGTTCTCCATTTTCATCAAACTCATAAAACTCACCGCTTCCTATGTTGCTGAACAAAGCTAAGCGAAGACCAAAATACAGTTCAATTTTTTGTCGCATTCGCAACGAATTTGAAGCATATGCTGCCCATTCGGCTGCATTGCGCCGTATCATATTTTCGGAAGGTACATACCTGAAACCTTCATTTACTGCAACCTCACCCGGTAAAATTCTGTGCTTAATAACATTAAAGCCAAACTTCATGGTATTTTGAGAATTGGCATAAAATGAAAAATCCTGCTTAAAGTTTATGTTCTTAATTTCGGAATTTATTTTTAAATCCTGAATATTAAGAACATTTATATTATATGAATAGTTGCTGAATATCAGGGAAGTATTGGAAAACAGCTTTTCATTGTAAATATGGTTCCATCTAAGGGTACCCGTCAGGCTTCCCCAGTCGAAACCAAATTCTTTTTTATATCCAAAATCATCACGTCCCATATAACCGGACAGATAAATACGGTTTTTGCTGTTAATTTTGTAATTGGTTTTCAGGTTTAAATCATAAAAATAGAGAAATGTGTTTTTAACATCATCATCTCTTGAAAGATTCAAAAACAAGTCGGCATAAGTTCTGCGTCCGCTGATTATAAAGGAACCTTTATCTTTAACAACAGGGCCTTCTGCTGTTATGTTTGATGATATGAGCCCTATATTGCCCGAAACGCCAAACTTTTTCATATTTCCCTCATTCATCTGTATATCTAAAACCGAAGAAGCTCTGCCACCATACTGCACAGGAACAGAGCCTTTTAACAATGTGGCATTTTTAATTGCATCTGAATTGAAAACCGAAAAAAAGCCAAGCAGATGCGATGCACTGTAAACAGGTGCTTCATCTAATAAAATTAGGTTTTGATCAATTCCGCCTCCTCTCACGTAAAAACCGGAACTCCCCTCGCCTGCCGGCATTATCCCGGGTGTTAACTGAATTGTTTTCAATATGTCGCGCTCGCCAAAAATTACCGGAATATTTTCAATCTGCGCAGGAGTCATTCTGATTCTTCCCATTTCAACAGAAGATATATTGCGATCGGCCCTTTTTCCGGTAACATCAATATCGTCAATACGGTAACTTATTCTGTGCAGTTCAATATCAAGCGTATTATTTTTACTTAAATCAACTCTTATTGTTTGTGTCTGATAACCTGTATATTTAATTTTTAAATGATATATTCCTTCAGCTAAAGTTATGGAATAAAATCCGTAATTGTTTGAGAAAGTGCCGGCTGCCGGGTTTTCTTCAGCAACCAAAACTGCCCCAATAAGATTTTCACCTGTTGAAAAATCACTTATATTTCCGCTAAGTACAAATTTGTTTTGTGCATTGATATGTATGGTTATTAAACAAAAAAATATGACTGTTATGATTTTACTAAACATGTTATAAAAATGATGCGTAAAAATAACATTAAACTTGAACGTTGATAAAATATTACTACTTTTGGTAACCTTTTTCAGAAAATCTCTGAAAAGTAGCTAAAAATGAATCAAAAAACATAAGAAAAATGAAAGTTTACAAGACAGATCAAATTCGTAACATTGCATTAATTGGTAATGCCGGCAGTGGGAAAACCACCCTTGCAGAAGCCGCTCTGTTTGAGGGTGGAATAATAACCCGAAGAGGTGAAGTAACCGCAAAAAATACGGTTTCGGATTATAACACAATTGAACAGGAATACGGGAATTCAGTAATATCCACAGTTCTTTATGCTGAAAAAAACGGAGTTAAAATTAACATTCTGGATACTCCGGGTATGGATGATTTAAGCGGCGGAGTGGTTTCTTCATTAAATGTTGCTGATCTAGCACTTGTTACAATAAATTCAACCAATGGTGTTGAATCAGGAACTGTTTCGGCAGGAAGGCATGCTGAAAATGAAAATATTCCGATGATGTTTGCTTTCAATCAGCTCGACCACGATAATTCCAATTTCGAATCTTCTTTAGAACAGTGCAAATCAACTTTTGGAAATAAGGTAACGGTAGTTCAGTATCCGGTTGATACAGGCCCCGATTTTTCGGCAATTATTGATGTGCTGAAAATGAAAATGTACAAATACGGCTCCGGTGGCGGAAAACCTGAAGCTCTCGACATCCCCGCTTCTGAAATGGATAAGGCTGAAGAGCTGCACAATGAATTGGTTGAAATGGCTGCTGAAAATGATGAGGAACTTATGGAGCTGTATTTTGAAAACGGAGCGCTTAGTGAAAAGGAAATTTATAAAGGCATGAAACTGGGTATTGTTCAGCGCGACCTGTTTCCTGTTTTTTGCACCTGTGCAAGGAAGAATATAGGAACAGGCAGCGTACTGGAATATGTGATAAATCTGGCACCCACACCGTCAGAACGCCCGATGCGCCCGGTAGTTTCAGGAAAAGAACTCAAAATGGACGAAGCAGCCGAACCAAGCTTGTTTGTGTTTAAAACAGCGGTTGAATCGCACGTTGGGGAAATTACATATTTCAAGGTAATGTCCGGAAAAGCAAAAGAGGGGCTTGACCTTATCAATACAACCACGGGAAACAGGGAGAGGCTCTCTCAAATTTTTGCTCCGGCAGGTAAAAACCGCGAAAAAGTAGAGGAACTTGTTGCAGGCGATATCGGATGTACCGTAAAGCTGAAAGACACAAAGCTTAACCAGACTCTTACAACAAAAGATGCCGACACAAAATATGCACCGATAAAATTTCCGGTACCAAAACACACTATAGCCATTAAAGCTGTAAATGAATCGGATGATGAAAAAGTGGGTGAAATACTCAACAAAATAAAATATGAAGACCCTACCTATATCATTGAATACTCAAAAGAGCTGAAACAGCTTTTGGTACACGGGCAGGGCGAATATCATATGAATGTGCTGAAGTGGTATTTTGACAATGTTTATAAAATAGATGTTAACTATATTCAGCCCAAGATTCCTTATCGTGAAACAATAACCAAATCGGCTCAGTCGGATTATCGTCATAAAAAACAATCGGGCGGTGCCGGACAGTTTGGTGAGGTACACATGATTATTGAACCATATACCGAAGGCTCAGAGCCAAAATCAGCATTTAAAATAAACGACAAGGAATACAAACTTTCAGTTCGCGATGTTCAGGAACATCCTCTGCCTTGGGGCGGAAAGCTGGTTTTCATAAATTGTATTGTCGGCGGAACCATTGACGGCCGTTTTATGCCTGCAATTCTGAAAGGTATAATGGAAAAAATAGAAGAAGGCCCGCTTACAGGTTCATATGCACGCGATATTCGGGTATATGTTTATGACGGAAAAATGCACCCTGTGGATTCCAATGAAATTTCTTTCAAACTTGCTGGCCGAAATGCATTTAACAATGCATTTAAAATTGCTTCCCCAAAAATTCTGGAACCAATCTACAATCTTGAAGTTTGGGTTCCTTCATCAAGAATGGGTGATGTAATGAGCGACCTTCAGGGACGCCGCGCCATGATAATGGGTATGGGATCTGAAAGAGGAATGGAAAAAATTAGTGCCAAAGTACCGCAAAAAGAGATGTACAGATATGCAACATCGCTGAGCTCAATTACCGGCGGACGCGGAATTTTCAACATATCATTCGATAATTATGAAAAAGTACCTGCCGAAGTTCAGGAAGAGCTTCTGAAAGCTTATGAGGCCGAGCAGGAAGATGAATAAAACCTTCAGATTTTTATTTTATATATACACCCCGGTACGAAATTACCGGGGTTTTTTAATGACTTTTACAAAACTTATCTGAACACAATTTTCTCAACAATCCTCTCCCCTGCCATTTCATTGAGTTTCCCTATAATTTCATCACGCATCATTATAAGTTCGTTTTTAACAACTGGTGAGCTGATTTGAACATACAATACGCCATTTGACAAATAGATGTTACGAGTGTAACCCGAAATCATTTTTCCAAGTAAAGTTTCCCATGACTGTACAACATCAACCTCTTTTAATTTTCGGTCAAACTTCATTGAATTTACATATTCCCTGAGTACATCACTCAGCTGCCGTGTGTTGCTCTTTCTCATTGCAGTTGCTCTATTTCACCCTGATTTACATTAAAAATACTGTAACTGTCATTCATCTTTTTTACAATTTCGTCAGTATGCTCACGGTTGGTATCGGTTATAAAAATCTGTCCAAAATCATCACCCGACACAACTTTAATAATCTGCTCAACGCGATTGCGATCAAGCTTGTCAAAAATATCATCCAAAAGCAAAATCGGTTTCATTCCCGAAATTTCCTTTATAAACTCATATTGAGCCAGTTTCAGGGAAACAAGAAAAGTTTTGTTTTGTCCTTCAGAACCAAGCTTTTTTACAGGAAAATTATCAATGTTGAATATCAGTTCATCCTTATGAATTCCGGTAGTGGTATATTGAGCCGACCTGTCGGACGACAAAGATTCTTTAAGAAGATTCCCCGAAGAATTCTCATACAAATCTGACTGATGCACAAGTTCTACCTTTTCATTGCCCTGAGATATGAAAGTATAATATTTTTGAAAAACCGGTATAAGCTTTTTAATAAACTCTTTTCGTTCATCAAAAATCCGGTTTCCATATTCAATAAGCTGCTCATCCCATACCAAAAGCAGTTCTTCGTCAAAATAACGCTCCGAAATAAAATGTTTTAGCAGATTGTTTCTTTGCAGAAGTGCCCGGTTATATTTAAGAAGGTCTGACAAATAATTTTGATTAAACTGAGAAATAACCCCATCCATAAATTTCCGGCGCTCTTCGCTTCCGCCCAAAATAAGAACCGAATCGGAAGGAGTTATCATTACAAGCGGTATCAGGCCGATATGCTCCATCAGCCTTTTATAAACTTTTGTGTTTCTTTTAAACTGCTTTTTCTGTCCTTTTTGGAGTCCGCAGGAAATAACCTCTGAAGTTCCCTCACGCCGGTAATTTCCGCTGAGCATAAAAAAATTTTCATCATGACTGATATTCAGCATATCAGACGAATTGAAAAAGCTTTTACAAAACGACAGATAATAAACGGCATCCATAAGGTTGGTTTTCCCCGCGCCATTATTGCCAATCAGACAGTTTAGCCCGGGTGAAAAAGAAACCTTGATGTCTTTAATATTTTTATAATTCAATATTGAAATGTCTTCAATATACATAAACCGAAAGATGATATTTATTACAAAACTAATGAAAAAACAGAGTTTCGGACAAGGAAAAACTCTTTTAAGGTTAATAACATTAAACTGTTGATTAAACTCAAAATTAAAAATCTCTTTTTCAATTCGTTTTGTAAAAAAAAGTTATTTTTGCGGCAAAATTTTGAATTTGAAAAAATGGCTAAGAAAAAAGCACAACAAACAGACAATTTACAGGGACTTGAAAGCGCTTTGACAAAAACAGAGCAGTTTATTGAAGAAAATCACAAACCCATAACTTACATTATCGGGGCAATTGTTTTAGTGGTAGTCGTTTATCTGGCATTTACAAGATTTTATATGCACTCACGCGAAAAAGAAGCCCTGTCTCAAATGTTTATGGCTGAAAATTATTTTGAAAGAGATTCATTTAATCTTGCAATAAACGGAGACGGCAACTATCTGGGATTTTTAGATATTATTGACGATTATGGAATGACAAAATCGGCAAATCTTGCAAAATATTATACAGGTATTTCATATCTGCATCTTGGTCAGTATGAAGATGCACTTGCTTATCTGAAAAAGTTTAAAACAAAAGACTTGCTTCTTGCTCCCATTGCCGAAGGTTCTAAAGGCGACATCAGCCTGGAAATGGGTAATACGGATGAAGCTCTCAAACATTACCGCAAAGCCTACAAGCTGAATGATAATGACCTTACAACTCCTGTTTATATGATGAAAGCTGCAAATTTGCTCGAATCTGCAGAAAAATACGAAGAGGCTCTTGCTCTCTATAAAGAGATTAAAGAAAAATATCCGAATACTGTTGAAGGACAGAGCATTGATAAATATATTGCAAGAGTGGAAATAAAACTCAGTTAGTTTTTTTTCGCATTTATTTATTTGCTCATTTAAAATGAGCTATTTTTCTATTTTACCATGGCTACAAAAGATCTTTCAAATTACGATATTGAATCGGTTCCTTCTGCCGAAAATATGAGATTTGGCATTGTTGTTTCCGAATGGAATTATGAAATCACTTCAGCCCTGTTGCAGGGAGCTGTTGATACACTGCAAAGGCACAATGCTTCCGGTGAAAATATTTTAATAAAGTATGTTCCCGGAAGTTTTGAACTTCCATTGGGCGGTCAGTTTTTTGCCGAAATGGAAAATGTAGATGCAGTGATACTCATTGGTTGTGTAATTCAAGGGGAAACCCGGCATTTCGACTATATATGCGAAGGTGTTACACAGGGTACGGTTAAGTTAAACCTTAAATACAACAAGCCCTTTATTTTTGGAGTACTCACTACAAATGACACCCAGCAGGCAAAAGACCGTGCAGGAGGCAAACATGGAAATAAAGGAGATGAAGCTGCGGTAACTGCAATAAAAATGGTGCATCTTAAGCAAAATTTTTAACAAATTACTGAAAATACAATTCGTATAAAAACTATTCTTTATACTGCGATATAACGTAAATATAGCAAGAGGGTCTGCAAAAATGCAGACCCTCTTTTTAAATCCAAACTAAACTATGAAAAAAAAATTACCGGTTCCCTCCAGGACGGCCACCACCGCCACCACGACGGGAGGCTGCCCTTTCCTCCTGAAATTTTTCGTATTTTTTCCACTGGGCATCGGTCAAAATAGATTTCATTTTCTTATTTTGCTCTTCCCTGATTTCTCCCATCTTCTCTCTTATACCCTCAAAACCACCCTGCTGCGACTCTTCACGCATTTTACTCATTTTTTTGCTGGCTTCAAGATGCAGGTCGTACACCTGTTTTTCCTGTTTTTCATTCAGGCCTACAGCTTTTTTAATTTCTTCTGTCTGACGTTTGGCCATCTCTTCAGGATCCCTTTGCTGCCTTGGCTGTGCAGTCAGCACAACTGACAACATGATTAAAAATGACATTATTAAACCAATTCTTTTCATTGTAAAAAATATTTAAAAGATTTACTGACAGTTCGACTTTTTGAATAATAAAAAGTTTAATCAGACTGATAAAAAAATAAACCAAAAGTCTTTTTAATTTGTAACTAAAAGTAAATTATGCAGATACAGAGTTGACTGACACTTAATTTAACGTGAGTTCGATGTAAGATATAGAAATGAACTGAAAAATAAGCTAATAAGGTGGGCACTGTTCGATTTTTGTTTTCTACTAAGCTTGATTTTATTGGAAATAAGGTTTTAAATGCTACTCAAACCTTATTTTAAATACCACAACCTTAATAAATATTGCCGGGGAGAATTATAGAAACCTTATTACCTTATTCGGTATGGTTAAATTAATCGTTTTTATGGAAATGTTGTATCGAGTTCACGTTAGTTTAATCAGTAAAAAAATATTTTAGTTGTATTTTCTATTTACGTTTCCCTTTTCCGGTTTGTACACTCTGCTGTTGTTTTGCCATCTCTTCAAGTTTTTGCTGAAATTTTGACTTCTTAACAGGCTTCTTTTTATTTACCTGAAGCTGAGCCCTGATTTTTTCATCATTTACGAAATATCTGATAGCGTAGGTCTGCCCTATAGTAATAAGGTTTGCAAGAAAATAGTAATAGCTCAGGCCCGAAGAGTAATTATTCAGAATAAACAGGAACATTATCGGCATCATATACATCATGGTTTTCATTCCCGGCATTCCCTGCGGACTGGCGGCCTGCTGATTAAGTCTTGTAGATAAAATTGTGGTTACCGTCATCAGCAAGCAGAAAAGGCTCACATGATCGCCATAAAACGGTATATTGAAAGGCAGGTCAAGAATTGAATCATAAGTTGACAGATCGTGCGCCCACAGGAAACTTTCCTGCCTTAATTCAATAGAAGTGGGAAAGAAAAAGAACATTGCCACCAAAATCGGGAACTGAAGCAGCATGGGTAAACATCCTCCCATCGGGTTCACTCCTGCCTTTTTGTATAACGCCATGGTTGCCTGCTGCTTTTCCATCGCTTTGTCGTTGCCGAATTTTTTATTTATTTCATCCAACTCCGGTTTCAAAACCCTCATTTTTGCCTGAGAGAGATAAGATTTATAGGTAAACGGAAACAGAATGGTTTTTATGAAAATTGTAAGCAGCAATATTATAATCCCGAAATTGTCAATAAACCGGCGAAGTAAATTAAAAGTGGGAATAATCAGATATTTATTAACCGGCCTTACAATTGCGTATCCGAGATAAACAAGGCGTTCAAGCCCGATGTCATACTGTTTAAGAGTCTGATAATGGTTTGGCCCGAAGTAAAACTTAAAATTATTTTTTTCAACTCCCGTTCCTTCATACGGAATAGCAATATCAGCATAAAAATTAGCTAAATACTTAGGATTATCCTGAAAAACCTCGGAACGCACAAAAGCATTCGGGAAAAAGTTGCCGGCAATAATAGTAGAATTGAAAAACAGCTGTTTAAAACCTATCCATTTTACCCGTGTACTCAAATTTGCATCACCCGATTTGCTTTGCGGCAAATTGTTTACATCATCCTCAAAAAACTTGTAAACTATGTTGGTATAGCGGTCTTCGCCAAACTTCGACTGACGTTCCTGTCTGGGTACATCATACGACCATGTGAAATTCAAATATGCCTGATTGGATGCTATATACTGCTCAAGTCCCTGAATATTAATATCAAAACCTACTTCAAAAGAATTGTATTCAAGAGAGTAAACATATTCCACAAATCTTTCGGGGGCAACTTCAATACGAAATCCCAGAGATTCCCTTTCACCAGTATGTTCCTCATTAAACTTCTTCCTGCCTTCGTTTCCGGTTTTTATCTCAGGCCCTTTTATTTCATAATGCTTTTTATCAAATGTTGGTTTAAAAAATAGCTGGTCAGTCTGAATACTTCGGTTTTGTGCAAAAAAATTCAACCCGAAAAGAGTTTTATCGCCATCAAATAAAATAAGCGGCAATGAATCGTGTGTCTGATAATTCTTTAATTCAACTGAATATATTCGTCCTCCCTTATTGGTAAAAGTAATTTTCATAAGGTTGTTTTCAAGAGTGTAAAACTCCTGTGTGCCAACTGATGAATTACCAAAAACTCCAAACTGGTCAATTCTGTTCTGAATTAAACTGCTGTCACTTGCTGATTCTGCAGATGGGAAATCAGTCTGTTTCTCCTGAATTTCCCTCTCCTGTTGTAAAATACTCTCTGTTTCAATCCTTGCAATTGAGTCGCGCCGGTGTCTGGCTTTTTCAATCTCTTCTTTTGATGGTTGATTTATCAGTGAAAATACAACCAGAATTGCAAAAATCAGTATAATACCAATGACCGAATTCCTATCCATTTTATTCTTTTAATTCATAATAAATCCGGAATCAATTCCTATAATCAGTAATCATCTGTTTATTCTGTTAAATCGAAACACGAATAAAACCTGCCGGAAACATTTTATTTTTCGAGCCACAAAATTAATCAATAAAACGTATCTGAAAACTAAACACCTTTGAAAGTGGTAATTATTGAAGTTAAATTATATAAGAGAAGTAAATTATACGAATTGTATTTACAAAAACAACAGCAATTATTTATTTTACATTTGTAAAATAAATAATTGCAAAACTGCAAATCACTGATTATTAATTATGTATTATCGATATTTATGTCATAAGAATATGTTGTTGTTTTATTTTGCACGGCAGGAACTTGTTTTGGTGTTTGCCTGTATGTATATTTTATTGTTTTTTTAGGTTTAGGCAGTTTGAATTCAATCCGAAACCTGTGCTTTGATTTAAGCCGCACTCCTCTGTTTGTTACCGAGCCGTACTGCAGATTGCTTATCAGCCTTACTGCTTCCTCATCACATCCGTATCCTATTCCTTTTTCAACATTTACTTCATCAACATTTCCGTTATCATCAATACGGGCAGTAAGATAAACAACACCACCTACACCTTTTTCCAAAGCCTCTTTGGGGTATATGAGGTTACTTTTGATATATTCTCTGAAAGCAGTTTTACCTCCCGGATATTCCAGCCTGTTCAGAAACTTTTTTGTTTGTTTTTTCATCTGCCTGTTATAAAAATCCTATAAACAATACTGAAAAGGAGTTGTATAATATAACCGATGCCCGGTAACCTGAGTTGTACTAATTTGTCAATACTTTAAAAAACAGAAAAGCTGTCTTCTTTTACAGACAGCCTTTCGGTTTATCCTTACATTTATAATACGGTTAAAATTCTTTTTTCACCTGCTTCACCCAGTTCTCTACCCGTCCTTTGGTTAATCTGGCCTGATTTTCCTGATCAAGTGCCAAACCAACAAAGATATCACCCCTGCGTGCCCTCGATTCTTCAAATGTGTAACCTTCAACAGAAGTATGGCCGATAACAGTTCCTCCGCAACTTTCAATAATTTCGGCCATAATGCCTATTGCATCACAGAAATTTTCAGAATAACCTTTCTGATCCCCCAAACCAAAAATTGCAAACTTTTTACCTTTTAAGTCCATTTCCTCCAAATCGGGTACAAACTCATCCCAATAATTGGGCAATTCGCCATCGAACCAGGTAGGCGAACTTAAAATAAAATAATCATATTTTTCAATTATCTCTTTCTCAAGCTCTTCGGCATTAATAACCTCTAAAGCAGGTTCACCCCATTCTGCATTTACCTTTTCAGCAATTTTTCTTGATTTATGGGTGTTGAAACTATATATTAAAGCTACTTTTTTACTCATTTTATAAAAATTTAGTACGATAACAATTCTTTTGCTGCATCATAAATCCGTTTCATGTCCGGCAATACGGCTTTTTCCAGAATACGGTTAAACCCAACAGGTGTATAGGTTGAACCTACCCTTTTAACAGGTGCATCAAGATATTCAAACGCTTTTTCAGTAATCATTGCACTGAGTTCACCTCCAAAACCTCCAAAAACTTTATCTTCATGTGCAACCAGTACCTTATTTGTTTTCTTAACCGATTCCAAAATCGTTTCCTCATCGAGCGGAACAAGCGATCTTAAATCAATAACCTCTGCACTGTAACCTTCTTTTTCGAGCTTGTCGGCAGCTTCAAGGCTTAAATGAGTTGCATTGCCATATGTAAGTATGGTTAACTCATTGCCCGATTTTCTGATTCTGGCTTTACCGAACGGAACCTCAAAATCATCGGGAATTACCGTTGCAGCCTTAGGGCTCTGATATAACGCCTTTGGCTCCATAAACATGGTTGGCCCCTCAGACCTGATTGCAGTCCTTAACAATCCGGCAGCATCATCGGCAAAAGAAGGATAAACAATACGTACACCAGGAATAGAAGCCAGTGAACCTTCAATATTTTGTGAATGGTATAATCCGCCTCCAATATATCCGCCCGAAGCAAGGCGAATAACAACATTTGGAATAAATTTTCCGTTTGTTCGCCAATAATCATGACTCAATTCAACATATTGTTCCATTGCAGGCCAGAAATAATCGGCAAACTCAGCTCCTTCAATTACAATCTTTATTTTTTCATCGTAACGCGACATACCGTTGGCGGTTCCTACAATAAAATCTTCGGCAATTGGTGCATTAAACACTCTTTTCGGGCCGAATTCCTTTTGCATACCCTTGGTTACATTAAAAATGCCGCCTTTATCTTTATATGCAATATCCTGTCCCCAGATAAAAGTATCGGGATTATGCCTGAACTCGGCTTTCAGGGTCTCATTTAGTGCCGTAATAAGTTTTTTCTTTTCTCCTTCCTGATTATGAACACCGTCAGGATATTTATCTGAAACATAAGGCTCGGCATTAACAAAATCAAAAATTGTAGCCGGATCCGGATTGGGAGCTTTCAGTGCATTTCTGTGGGCAGTTTTAATAATCTGTCTCACATCTTCCTCAATTGCCAGTAATTCTTCCTCGGTAAATCTTTCATACCGCAGCAACATTCTTCTGAATTTTGCAAGAGGATCATATTCCACCACATAATTTCTTTCGGCTTCATTTCTGTACAGAAGATGATCGTCTGAATTTGAATGAGAATGAATACGCACACAGTTTGCCTGAACAATTACAGGCTTGCTTTCCTCTATGGCATAACGCTTTGCCTCAATCATTGTATTCATTGAGTCAAAAACATCCTTGCCATTACAGTGCATAATTTTAATATTTTTAAACCCAGTAAAATTGTTGGCTACCTTACGCTGTGCAGTCTGGTCTTTTTTAGGAACCGAAATACCAAACCCGTTATCCTGAATCACAAAAACCACCGGAAGTTCTTCCTTATCGGCACCATTAAAAGCCTCATAAACATATCCTGCACTGACCGATGATTCTCCCTGACTGCTGATTACAACACTCTTGTCGTTATAATATTTAAGAGCCCTTGCCAGCCCCACTGCATGCAGTGCATGATTTCCGGTTAGTGATGATGTATTATATATATTCCATTCTGTTTTGGAAAAATGATTTGACATATGCCTTCCGCCACTTGAAACATCATTTGCTTTTGAAATTCCGTTCAGAATCAGCTCTTCAGCTGTAAGTCCGGCAGATAAAGTGGTAAGCATATCGCGGTAATATGGAAACAGATGGTCTTTCTCTTTTTCAAAAACCTGTCCGATAGCCAGCTGGATTCCATCGTGCCCGGCATAAGCCGCATGATACGACCAGCCGATTGCCTGCTTCAGGTAATTGGGAGCCTTATCGTCAACAGCCCTGCCAACAGACATTAACCGGAACCATTTTTCAAGTGTTTCCTTATCGGTTATTTTGATAGTATGAATTTTTGGAACTGTCAAATTTTTCATATCATTAAAATTGATTATTTTTTTTAGGTATAATTGTCTGCCTGCTTGCCGGCAGACATGAAACCTGCATGATTTTAATTATCCTCCCTCCCGGGTGTTTACATGCCCGTTTCATTTTTTATTAATCTTAAATTGTACGGTTTATATCAAAGTTTTCAAGAATATCTGCAATTTTTCTCAAAAATGCACCCCCCAGTGCACCATCAATCACACGGTGGTCGTACGACAATGACAAGTACATTTTATGTCTGATTGCAATAACATCACCCGTTGGTGTTTCAATAACCGCAGGTTTCTTTTCAATAATTCCGGTTGCCAAAATTCCAGCCTGTGGCTGGTTGATTATTGGTGTTCCTATAATATTTCTGAAAGAGCCGAAGTTGGTAATTGTAAATGTACCGCCCTGAATTTCATCGGCACCGAGTTTATTGTTTCGGGCAGCATTTGCCAGCCGGTTCATCTCTTTTGTTATTCCCACCAGATTTTTCTCTTCGGCATTTTTAACAACCGGTACAATAAGATTACCATCGGGCCTTGCAACCGCCACACCAATATTAATATTTTTCCGAAAAATTATTTTATCGCCGTCAACGGATGAATTAACCATCGGAAATTCACTCAGGGCCGATGCGGTAGCTTCTATGAATACAGGCATATATGTGACCTTTTCGCCATATTTTGCAAAAAATGCATCCTTGTTTTTCTCCCTCCAGAAAACCAGATTGGTAACATCGGCTTCAACCACCGATGTAACATGTGGCGATACCTGTTTGGACATAACCATATGGTCGGCAATTAATTTCCTTACCCTGTCCATCTCAACAACCACATCACCCTCGCCTATTGTAACAACCGGTGCCGGTTTTCTTTCAACTGCTGGAGATGCTGGTGCAGCAGTGGCCTTTCCTTTCTTCCTGTTTTCAATATATTCCAGAATATCTTTTTTCTGAACCCTGCCGCCTGCACCCGAACCTTCAATAGATTCCAGTTCATCGGCAGAAATATTTTCTTCCCTGGCTATCGTTCTTACCAGTGGAGAATAAAAGCGGTTTGACATTTTTCTTGCAGGAGCTTCACTCTCCTTTCCGGTATCGGCAACCGGTACAGTCTCCTCTTTCTTTTCTTCAGGCGCGGTATCACTAACTTCATCTTCACCATCATCCTCGCCCTCCAGATTAATAATTGCTACCACTTCACCAACAGGTACAAGGCTATTTTCCGGATGCAAAATTTTACTCACAACACCTTCTACCGGTGAAGGAATTTCCGAATCAACCTTATCGGTTGCTACTTCAAAAAGCATATCATCTTCCTGAATGGTGTCTCCTTCCTTAACAAACCATTTTGTTACGGTGCCTTCCTGGATACTTTCTCCAAGTTTCGGCATAACGATTTCAAATTTCGACATATTTTTTACTTTAAACTGTGTTTTTGCTATATTCAGATTATTAAACACACCAAAAATTGGAATGTTCACATTACAATTTCAATTAACAATTCTTTAATATTTTCATCAATTCTAAATTACACAATATATTAAAAGATAAAAGGTAAAAAAATTTAAAATATCGTAAAAACCAATGATTGCCGGAATGTTTTCATGCACTATCATTCTCTGTTTTACATTTGTAAACCACCAATAAGTTCCACAATATCAGTCATTCCGTTCACTTCAAGATATTTTTCTATTCCGAAAATAATCTGAAGCGGAATAAACGGATCTTTAAACAATGCGGTTCCAACCTGGACAGCAGAAGCTCCCGCTAATAAAAACTCAATTGCATCATCAGTATTCATAATTCCGCCAATTCCGATAACCGGAATTTTTACAGCCTGTGCCACCTGCCACACCATACGAAGGGCAATGGACTTTATTGCAGGCCCTGATAAACCGCCGGTTATGGTTGAAAGCAAAGGCCGCCGGGTTTTGGCATCAATAGCCATTCCCACAAAGGTATTTACAAGAGATACACTGTCGGCACCCTGTCCTTCCACAGCTTTGGCTATTTCGGTAATATCCGTAACATTCGGTGAAAGTTTTACAATCAGAGTTTTGTCGTAAGCCCTGCGCACTTCTCTTGTAACAGCCTCCGAACTGGGACAGGAGACACCAAAAGCCATTCCCCCCTCCTTAACATTCGGACAGGAAATATTCAGTTCAATGGCAGGAATATTCTCCAGCTCATTTATTTTTTCGGTAACTTCAATGTACTCTTCAACAGTGGAACCGTTAACATTTACAATCAAATGAGTGTCATAATCTTTAATACGCGGATAAATATTTTCAATAAAATAATCAACCCCCTTGTTTTGAAGTCCCACTGAATTGAGCATCCCCGAAGCGGTTTCAGCCATTCTGGGATACAGATTTCCATCCCGGTTATGAGGTGTTACACCTTTTAAAAATATACCTCCCAATTGTGAAATATCGTAAAATTCATTGATTTCCTCGGCAAACCCGCATGTTCCGGATGCAAGCATTACCGGATTTTTCAGGTGAAGCTTATCTATTTTTACACTTAAATCTGCCATTTCAGTTCGTTTATATTAAAAACAGGGCCTTCGGTACAAACACACTGATTACCGTGAATTGTTGGTTCAATACAGCAAAGACAGACACCAAAACCACATGCCATCAGATTTTCGAGCGACACTTCACAAAAAACTCCTGCACTTTTAGCAAGTTTTGCAACAGCTTTCATCATACCAACAGGCCCACAGCTGTATATCCTGTCATATCTGCCGATTCCTTTTTTAAAAACCGGATGGTCGGTTACCATCCCTTCTGTTCCCAAGGTACCGTCTTCGGTTGTCAGCATAATATTGCCGTATTTCGAATAGCCATTCATGTCAACATGATCCTCTTTACTGCGTGCACCAATAATTACATCACAATTTTCAACAGGCAAACCTGCTTCCTTTATCAGAAAAAGAAGCGGTGCAAGTCCGCTTCCGCCGCCAACCAAAAGAATCTTTTCCGTTTTGGATGGAAATGTGAAATGCCTGCCCAACGGATATATAATGCTCAACACGTGGCCTTTATCAATTTCAGTTAACTTTTTTGAACCTCTTCCCAAAATTTTAACAATTATGGAAATATTGTTATTCTTATAATCAACGTCAAAAATCGAAAAAGGACGTCTGAGAAAAATTTCACATGAATTATTTATATCAATATTAACAAACTGCCCCGGCTTTATGGAAGGCAAAGGTTGTAAAGATTGCAATTTAATAAGGAAATTTGTGCTGTTCAGCCTAACATTTTCAATAACAGTAAAATCTGATATATACTTTTTCCTCATTTTTCGATTATTTGAGTGCAAATATAGCAAAAATTAAAATTTTAAACAGAAGCTGTACTCAGGGAGGAGCTATACCGATTGGAAATTTATAAAACAGTTTGGACTATTTTGTTAATACAATTCGTATTACTTATATCAGGTAATAAAAAGGCAAAATTAATTCAACAGAAAGAGAGAGATTTAAAACCATTTAATCGTACACAAATGTAAAAACATATTTAATTCACTTTTGTAAATATAATATGAATGTAAAATAATTAATAATGTTACAAAAGTAACTAAAGCAGGTTTTACTTATTATAGACAGAAAAAGTATTATCACTATGTAAAAGAATAATTTTATCAACCACTTTTAACGGTGTATTAGAAGCTGCAGGAAGCTGCTTGCTTGCAGTCTTATAAACAGGTTCGGATTCACTTTTAATTTCAAGAGTGTCATTTTTGTTTTCACGTAAAGTAGCGGATACATAAACCATCTCTCCTTCTCCTGTCAATAGCCAGCGCGCATTAACATCAGGAAACACTTCTAAAAACTTTTGAATAAAAGAAGCTCCGGGCTTGTTTCTTCCGTTTAGTATATGTGAGATATTTGAACGCTGAACCTCCAGCAATTCAGCAAGTTCCCCGGGAGTTACATTTTTGTAATCAATAAATTTGCTGATTCTTTCTTTCATTTCTGTAATTAAAAAAGCTGTTTATACAAATGTAATAACAATATAGATAAAATGCAAAAAATTGATAAAATCAGAACAAGCAGTAACTATTGTCATAGAACTTACTAAAATACTGATAATCAGCAATAAATAATAATAAACAAAAACTATATAATACTTTAAATAACTGTATATAAAATACTGATTATCAGTTATTATATGTTGTAATATTTGTAATTATGCAAACTAAACACATGATCTTCTGTTTAATCAATAATATACTTTAAGTATTATGTCTTAATTAACTGATTTAATGAATAATATATTATAATAAAAGGAGTTTATAAAATCAAATAATAATATCTGCCTGGAAAAATATAAATTTTACTTATTTAAATTATTTCTTTTTACTATTGTAATAAAAATAATATTCAACTTGCATTACAAATGTGTCATCAATGTTTACATATATAATCGACTTCTGAATTTTATATTCTGCTATTAGTACGTCACTCTGTAATTGTTTTTCTTATCGCTTCTTTTATTAAATCATAATTTTTCATCGATTAACTCTGTTTCTCTTTAATGAATCTGTACTTTTGTACAGTGAAGCTTAAATAATCAAATCCTGAAGAGTTAAATTGACTGTAAATGCGAATAATTTGCTGAATTTCAATGGATAAACTTCAAAAACACTATTTTTGCAAATTTGATAACCTACCGATATGCGCTCATTTAAAATTATAATACTGATTATTTTCTTTTTAAGCACCTTTTTTATTTACAGAGGTTCTGCAAAGAATCTGAAAGTTCTGTTTAAAAAGCATGTTGTACCATCTTCCATATTTCCGGTTGTAAACACTGCCCTTTTTGTTTTACTCTTCATTTTATATATTTTCCCCTTTAATGTTCGGAAAGTTCATAATTATCAGATATACTATTTGTTCAATTCTATATTTTTTGCTTTTCTGCTTTTTAGTGCTTTACAATCATTAGCCTGGACTTTTCAGCTTATTTTTAAAAATAAATTTACATCATCTGTAATTTCATGGTCAGGATTTATTATCGGAATTTCACTTGCCGCTTCTGTTCTGTTCGGAACATTTGCCGGCAACAGGAAAATAGCAGTTAAGCGTTATGAATTACAATTCAATAATCTCCCGGAGCTTTTCGATAATTACAAAATCGTCCATATCTCCGATTTACATCTCGGAGGTTTTATCAATAAAAATCTACTTGTCAGAACCTGTGAAAAGATTGCTGAAATTAAGCCTGATATTATTGTTTTTACCGGTGATTTGGTAAACAACTACGCTGATGAAACAGACAAATATATTCCTTTGCTGAAAAGGATTTCAGATGTGGCAGAAACTTTTTCTATACTTGGCAACCACGATTACGGAGATTACAGCAACTGGAACAGCAATGAGGAGAAAAGCCTCAATTTTGAAAAAATCCTTACTGCGCATAAAAATTCCGGTTTCCAGCTTCTTAAAAATGAACATACCATCCTAATCAGAGGCAGTGATTCCATTTACCTTGCCGGTGTTGAAAACTGGGGACATCCGCCCTTTCCCCAATATGCAAATACTGAACTTGCCGTTAAGGGGATACCTGAAGACGCATTTACAATTATGCTCACTCATGACCCTGCCCACTGGGAAACATTAATTGCAGAAAACCATGATATTGATTTAACCCTTTCGGGGCATACTCACGGTATGCAGTGGGGAATTAAACTTGCCGGTATCAGCTTCAGCCCTGCAATGTTTACCCGACAAAACTGGGGCGGTATTTATAAAAACAATGAATCGGTACTGCATGTAAATACCGGACTTGGCAATGTATTTTTTCCATGGCGGCTTGATATGCCGGGTGAAATAACTGTAATTACCTTAAAACGAAGTCAGGTCAATTGAAAACAAAAAATTAAAATATGTATCCTTTATTTCAGGCAAATATGAAACCCTGAAACCAATTTCGGCAGGTGCATAAAATCGCAAAAAATTCACATCAAAAGTGAGTTCGGTTCCCAGTGATGAAACATCATTTGTAAAACTACCCGAAATATTTCCGTTATTATATAAATTGCCATTCAGTCTGGTAAAATCGCCAAACAATGATGCTTTAACACGTTTCAGATAAATTAATCCCGCCATATTCAAATCGGGATAAAACAACGGTAATTTATAATCGGCCCCGGCACTGCTTATTTCATTGGTATTGACTTTTCCCCAGCCTCTTGCAAATCTCACCACATCAGTAAAACCGACAACTCCCTGACTCTCTTTCTGCTGGTGGCCTGCATACAGTCTGATCCCGTGTGTTCTCATTAAGCCCGGCAAATAAATTATGGCCTGAAGTGCTTTTATATTTCCGGTGCCAAGAGTACCGGCAAATGAATGACGGTAAATACCATCTAAAATCAAACCTGTTTTGGGATACATTGCAAGATAACTTTGCTTTTGCAGACTATGATAATACAGCCTGTAACTAAGTGACTGATAGCTGCCCGTTTGAAATTGTTCTGGTGTTGACTCGTGAGCTTTGTATAAAGTATATGAATACCTTACTTCGGGCTGAAAAACACGTCTGTAAACACCTCGTTCCAAATTTAACGGCAGGTACATGTTTAAAGAGCCGGAAGTGTGCCCCCATGTAAAGCGGCTGCTGATTGTATCCTGCTTTACAACTTCATTATCATTATTTACATATTCTTTTATCTGAACAAAATCAGCCGCCCTTGGGCCGTGAGAAAACCTCAGATTAAAAACCGGATACCATCCCTTAAAGTAATAATTTGCAGTAAATCTGCCGGTTTTTTCCGTATAATCCCATTTGTAACCAAGTTCCGCTACAGAAATACCAAGTTTATCCTGTGATGAAAGACTGATGCCCGGATCGATACTGTAATCTTCAGAATCAATATTAACCGGTGCCCAGCTGTGAAAATTGAGGAGATTTTTTATTTTCGAATACTTTTCTGAAATATATTTTGCCGAATCGGAAACTGAAAGATCAGGAATTCCGGGTTCCTGAGCGGCAAGTTTTTCAGCAAGTAAAAATTCTCCTTTCTTTAATTGAGAAAACGGCACTGCAAAATCCGAACCGGCATCTATTTTAATAAGCCTGAAACCATCAGAAGTGTAATCACTTAAAACAATCGATTTTCCATCGGGCGAAACTGCCGGCGATTCAGCACCAAATCTGGGTTCGTAAACCTGCTCAATTTTTCCGGATTCAACATCGAGCCTGTACAGACAATCTTTGCCGGTATAAGAGCTGATAAAATACAATTTGCCGTGTGAATATCTAAGATGTTTGATTTCTGCAAAACCTGTAGTTGTAAAATCAGTTGCTTTATCAGTCAGGAAATCAATCGAAGTAATTTTTTTTCCATTGTCATCAAGTTCAATAACAGCAACTTTATCATTTGTAAGCCACTGTGGAGAAAAGAACAAATTATTCTGCCCCGACTGAAAACGATTCAGCAGCTTTCCGTCGGGCAGTCTGTAAACCGATAAATAGTGATTATACGAATAATTGGTTTCCACAACAACAACTTTTGATTTATCGGGCGATATTGCAGGTGCAGTAGCTGCAAATTCAGGTTTTA
>CAZXTX010000007.1:22640-26716 GCA_964643695.1 uncultured Mariniphaga sp.
GGATTGGTAAAAAATTCGGAACGCCGGGGTGCCCAGGCAACCAGTCCGTTTGTTACGGTTGACTGAGTATGCAGCACAATCGGCATTTTTTTCGGTTTAAAATTTAATGAATAGCTTCCGTAGGGATAAATTCTTTCCAGTTTTTCAATAAGAATTTGAGCCTGTTTTTCAAAATAATCGGGATAAATGAGCTGAAAATTATTTGAGTTTATCTGCCGCCATTTTATGGAAGCGGGATCTTGTCCGGTTTCAAAATACTGAGCTGAAAGTTTCAGAAATAAAAAATAAAACAATGTAAATATCAAAGCTCGTTTCATAATTCAAAAAAATTAGACTCAATCAGTAAAAAAAGAGATACGCCATTAAAATTGCAGCAACAATTCCCACAAAGTCGGCTATCAATCCGCAAACCACCGCATAGCGTGTATTTTTTATTCCAACCGAACCAAAATAAACGGCAAGAATATAAAATGTTGTGTCGGTTGAGCCCTGAACCGTACTTGCAACTCTTCCCACAAATGAATCGGCACCGTATGTTGTCATTGCATCTACCATCATTCCCCTTGCACCACTACCACTTAACGGCTTCATCAAAGCTGTTGGCAGAGCCGGTGTAAAATCGGTGTTGACACCAATCTGTTCAAACATCCAGGTAAAACCTGAAATAAGCCATTCCATTGCCCCCGAAGCTCTGAAAACACCGATAGCCACAAGAATTGCAACCAAATAGGGAATTATCTTTACTGCTGTTTTAAAACCGTCTTTCGCACCGTCAATAAAGGCTTCATAAACATTTACCTTTTTCATCAGCCCCATTACTATAAAAACAATTATTACCAGAAAAAGAATAAAATTACTTGCAACGCTTGAAATACGGGTTATTGCTTCTTTGTCCAACGTTGAAAAATACCAGATAACAGCAGCAATAATAGCTGTAATAATACCAAGATAGAGAAGCACCACTCTGTCTAACAGATTAATTTTTTGATAAACCGCAACAGAAATAAGAGCCGCAAGTGTTGAAAAATATGTGGCCAGTAAAATAGGTATAAAAATATCGGAAGGATTAACTGCCCCAAGCTGTGCCCTGTAAACCATTATACTGATTGGCAGAAGAGTAAGTCCGGAGGTATTAAGCACCAGAAACATAATTTGTGCATTTGATGCGGTATCCTTGTCCGGGTTGGTTGCCTGCATCTCTTTCATTGCCTGCAGTCCGGTAGGTGTTGCCGCATTATCGAGGTTCAGCATGTTGGCGGCAATATTCATCATTATTGAGCCGTAAGCCGGATGAGATTTGCCAAGTTCGGGGAAAAGTTTATTGAAAAACGGGCCGATAACTTTTGAAAATACATTTACAATTCCTCCTCTTTCGCCGATTTTCATTATTCCCATCCAAAGAGTAAGCACACCTGTCAGGCCCAGCGAAATTTCAAAACCTGATTTGGCCATTTCAAAGGTTTCGTTAACCATATTTGGAAAAACCTCAGCATCACCAAAAAACAGTAATCTGATTAATCCGATTGCAAAAGCAGCAAGGAAAAAAAATACCCAAATGAAATTTAGTGCCATTTGCTTATTTTAAGACGGCACAAGATAGAAAAAAAGAGGGACAGTAAAGTCCCTCTTAAAAATATTATGTGCAATTAATCATTATCCCCGAAGCTTAACCGGAACACCTAACTGCACGTCAATCCGAGTCAGTGGGATTGATATATTCTTAAAAATCAAATTCAATAAATTTTCCAAGTTTTTTATACTTTTCGTACAAAATCTTGTAGCGGGCTGCATTTTCCGGTATCGGATAATATTCGGTTTCAATACCTCTGCCCATTTTTTCCTGTGCTTCAAAAATATCCGAATGAATTTTGGCAGCAACTGCTGCAGCCATTGCCGCTCCCAGCGCACCGGCCTGTTCAGAGCGTGCCACTTTAATGGGTTTATTCAGCACATCGGCAACAATCTGCATAACAAAAGGTGACTTTTTGGCTACTCCGCCAAGTGCAATAACTCCGTCAATACGCACACCTTCCTCAGTAAATCTGTCGTCAATGGCTTTTGAGCCGAATGCCGTTGCTTCCACCAGAGCACGGAAAATACGCGGTGCATCAGAGCCAAGGGTTAAACCGGCAATTGCTCCTTTCAAATTCTGGTTATTATCCGGATTACGGCGTCCGTTCATCCAGTCAACTACCAGTACACTACTCTCCTCGGGCGATATTTTTTCAGCTTCTTCACTAAGTTTTGCAATTATTTTATCAGAAGTTTCATTAATCAGTTCTTCACGTTTTGCCGTGTCAATCAGTTCGGTTTCAGCCAGTATGTTTTTAAGCGGCCACTCCAGTACACTTTTAAACCAGGCATAAATATCTCCAAATGCCGACTGGCCTGCTTCAAGACCAAGCAATCCGGGAACTATGGAGCCGTCAACCTGGCCGCTTATGCCCCTTACCGGCTTGTCACCTGCTTCATCCAGCGGTATAATTATCATATCGCAGGTTGAAGTTCCCATTACCTTCGATAAATAATAAGGTTTAATTTCGGCACCAACGGCTCCGATATGTGCATCAAGTGCTCCGGTACCCACAATAACCGATTTTGGCAATCCGAGCTTTGCCGCCCACTCATCAGAAAGCGTACCGGCAGCCACATCACAGGTGTAAGTTTCTTTATAGAGCCGTTCACGCAAACCGGAAAGCATCGGGTCGAGTGCTACCAGAAACTCCTCCGAAGGCAGTCCGCCGAATTCCTCATGCCACATTGCCTTATGGCCTGCGGCACACCGGCTTCGTTTCATTGTTTTCGGATTTGTGTTTCCGGTAAGCAGTGCCGGTATCCAGTCGCAATGCTCCACCCACGAATAGGCAGCACGATAAACACCTGCATCTTCCCGGATTGTGTGAAGTATTTTTGCCCAGAACCATTCAGAAGAATAAATACCTCCAGAATATTTTGTATAGTCGGTATCCCATTTTTTTGCAAGTTCATTAATTTCTTCTGCTTCCTTAATTGCAGTGTGGTCTTTCCAGAGAATAAACATTGCATTGGGATTTTCCTCAAAGCCGGGAGTAAGTGAAAGCGGAACTCCTTTTTCATCAACAGCCACAGGAGTTGAGCCGGTGGTATCTGCAAAAATTCCGGCAACTTTTTCAGCAACACCGGCAGGAGCAAGACGAAGTGCTTCTTTTACAGTATATTCAAGGCCTTCAAGATAATCTTTGGGGTGCTGCCTGTACCGGTTATTTGCAGCATCGCAATATTTCTCTTCCCTCCACCGGGGATAATTGTAAACTGCACCGGACACCTCCTCACCGGTTTCTGTATTAACTACTACCGACCTGACCGAATCAGTTCCGAAATCCAATCCTATGGTATATCTTTCACTCATAACAAAGAATATATATTATTATTTATAAATAAAATTTCTGATTGTTAAAGCTGTAATGCTGCTATTAAACAAGCTTAATTTTAAAAAGTAAAAATAACACTAATGTTTAGTTTTAACAAAACACAATTTTCAGAAAAGCAAAAAAAAATCCGGCATATAGCCGGACTTTTTTACCTGTCAAAACTTTTATCTGGTTTTTAATTATTCTATTTTTATTTCAACCGGGTCTTTAACAACGGCTTCCTCTCTTTTGGGAAGTGTAAGTTCCAGAATACCATTTTCAAAACGGGCATTTATCTTGTCTGAATTAACAGTTTTGGGAATTTTAAATTTTCTTTCGAAATTGTAAACACCAAACTCACGTTTTTCATATTTGTATTCATTCTGTTCTTCCTTATTGTTTTCGGGCAGTTCAACTTTTACAGTCAGAATGTTTTCGTGAAAGTTAAGCTGAACATCTTCCTTTTTAAATCCCGGAAGCAACAACTCAAGCCTGAAATCTCTGTCAGTTTCAAAAACATTTGTTGCAGGCTTGCAATTGCAGTTGTTCAGATAATTTTCATCATAATCGTTACGTAAAAAATTGCCGAATAATTCATTAACCAGATTCTGGTTTACCCTGTGATAGGGGTGCTGGTGAAATCTTACTAAATTCATGTCTTTTCCTCCTAAAATTTATTTTTAATTA
>CAZXTX010000008.1:0-21776 GCA_964643695.1 uncultured Mariniphaga sp.
ATTATGCTGTAATTGCAGTGATATGTTCATTTTAAGAACAATAAAAACAGTAATAGTCATTTTTTTATTTTTGTAATTTATTTGAATATTAGCTGATTATAGCTTCTCAGTATATCTGGGTTTAAATTGGCAAATGTTTTAATTGTAACAAACCTGCCTGTTTAAAATCGGGTTAGTTGCAGACTGCATGTTTTTAACTGTTGAAATTCTATGTTTAAAGTCAGTTTTTTTCAAGTATAAAACATTCGGATTATGCCTGTGGCGGCCTGTAGATTTAACCGATTACAGATTTGTGAAAAAAAACAGAAAAATTTTTGTTAAATTAAAATTTGGCTTTACATTTTTAAAATTATCTTTGTCTTCTTATGTAATTTTTTTGTGACAGAAATCAAGCTTTTCAACATAATAACAGTAATATATTTATCTGAACCGTAACAAGTGTTACTTAAAAATTATCTTATATGAGTACTATTTTCTTAATTGTTCCGATTGCTTCTTTGCTTGCACTGTTGTTTGCCTGGATTTTTTTCAAATCCATGATGAAAAATTCTGAAGGTACACCACGTATGCAGGAGATAGCCCAATATGTAAGAGAGGGCGCTATGGCCTATTTGAAACGTCAGTACAAGGTAGTAACTATTGTGTTTATTATTTTGTTTGTACTGCTTACCATTATGGCTTATTTTAAAGTTCAGAATCCTTTTGTTCCGGTAGCTTTTATTACCGGAGGTTTCTTTTCGGGGTTGTGCGGATTTCTTGGAATGAAAACCGCAACTTATGCATCGGCACGTACTGCACATGGTGCCTCACATTCACTGAACAGGGGATTGCAGGTTGCATTCCGGAGTGGTGCCGTAATGGGGCTGGTGGTTGTGGGATTTGCACTGCTTGATATTGCAGCATGGTTTTATGTTCTTGACAAGTTGGTTTACACTCCGTCCAATATTGCAAACGGATTAAATTTTCTGGGGCTTACTCTGGTTGATGCGCATCCTGAATACGTTGTAAACGGTGTTATAAACGATGCCGGATTAAAGGTTAAGCTGGTTGAAATAACCGTAACCATGCTTACATTCGGAATGGGTGCCTCAACCCAGGCGTTGTTTGCACGTGTTGGTGGCGGTATATACACTAAGGCAGCCGATGTGGGTGCCGACCTTGTAGGAAAAGTTGAAGCCGGAATTCCTGAAGATGATCCGCGTAATCCTGCAACTATTGCTGACAATGTTGGTGACAATGTTGGTGATGTTGCCGGTATGGGTGCTGACCTTTATGAATCATATGCAGGTTCAATTCTGGCAACTGCCGCACTTGGTGCCTCGCTTCCTGCAATTGCCATGAAAGATGCCGGATTAACGGCTTATCAGGCTGTTATGGCACCTATGATAGTGGCAGCCATCGGAATTATTCTTTCAATTGTGGGTATATTTATGGTTCGAACAAAAGAGTCTGCCTCACAAAAAAATCTGTTGAATGCACTGCTTCTGGGTACCGGCGGAAGTTCGTTGCTGGTACTTCTGGCAATGGTTGGTATGGTGTTTTTGGGATGGGTAACCTGGGGAGTTTTCTGGGCAGTGGTTATCGGACTTGTTGCCGGAGTAATCATCGGGCAGGCAACCGAATATTTTACCTCTGACGAATATAAACCCACAAAAGGTATTGCAGAACAGGCACAGCAGGGGCCGGCAACTACCATAATCGACGGAATTGCAGTTGGAATGTATTCCACCTGGGTTCCTGTTGTAACTATTGTTCTCGGAATTATGGGATCATTCTGGGCTGCCGGAGGTACCCAGCATTTTGCAATGGGGGTTTACGGTATCGGGTTTGCAGCGGTTGGTATGCTCTCAACACTTGGAATTACCCTTGCAACAGATGCTTTTGGCCCGATAGCCGACAATGCTGGCGGAAATGCCGAAATGTCTGAACTTGAACCGCATGTGCGCGAACGTACCGATGCCCTTGATATGCTTGGCAATACAACTGCCGCAACCGGTAAGGGATTTGCAATCGGTTCTGCCGCACTTACTGCAATGGCACTTATATCGGCATATATGGAAGAGATAAGAATGTGGTTTGATAAAATTGCAAAAGCCGGACAGGGATTTGTTACAAAAGGCGAATATGTTTTTTACAATGATATTGCACCGGCTGTAAATGATGGTGTTACCGCAGTAAAAATATCAACAGCATCGGTAAAGGATTTTTCAATGGCTTATGACATTGATCTTTTCAATCCGCTTTTTCTTGGTGGAGTTTTTCTGGGTGCAATGATGGCATTTGTTTTCAGTGCAATGACAATGAAGGCAGTAGGCCGCGCTGCAGGTGCAATGGTTGAGGAAGTGCGCCGTCAGTTTCGCGAAATTAAAGGTATTCTGGAAGGGAAGGCAGTACCTGAATATGCCAAGTGTGTTGAAATATCAACAAAAGGCGCACAACGCGAAATGTTGCTGCCTTCACTTGTGGCTATTGCAATACCGGTAGTGGTTGGTGCAACAATGGGAGTTGCAGGAGTTGTTGGTTTGCTGGCAGGCGGGCTTACATCCGGATTTACGCTGGCAGTGTTTATGAATAATGCCGGGGGAGCATGGGATAATGCAAAAAAATATATTGAAAAAGGAAATTATGGCGGCAAAGGCAGCGAGGCTCACAAAGCCGGAGTGGTTGGCGATACTGTTGGCGATCCGTTTAAAGATACATCAGGCCCGTCGCTTAATATTCTTATTAAGCTGATGTCAATGGTTTCAATTGTGATGGCAGGATTAACAGTTACTTTGAGTCTGTTGTAAAAGTATAATTTATGAAAAAGCCGTCTGTAAATAACTGCAGATGGCTTTTTTATGGATTTTAATGAAAAGAAGTATATGTTAATCATATAAAGCCCGAATAATTTTTACTGATAATTAAAAGTAATCATCAACAATTTTTTATATTTTAGTCGTTCAAAAAATAAAATATAATTTAAAAAGAGAGATATGGCAAATCTTACTGCTACTTACATGGGTTTAGAACTTAAAAGTCCTCTTATTCTGGGGTCGTGTAATTTAACTGAAAAACCGGGTGTGCCGGAAGAGCTTGAGGAAGCCGGAATTGGGGCAATAGTTTATAAATCGCTGTTTGAAGAACAGATTCAACTTGAAGGACTTCAGATGTCGGAGGATATGTCGGAATATGAATACCGCAGTGCAGAAATGGAACGTCTGTTTCCGGCAATTGAGCATTCCGGGCCGAAGGAGCACCTTTACAAGCTTGAAAAACTGAAAAAAAGAGTAAATGTTCCTGTAATTGCCAGTTTGAATGCCATTTATGAGCCGACCTGGGTGGATTATGCAAAACAACTGGAAAGTACCGGTGTTGATGCACTTGAACTTAACTTGTTTTCAGAACCGCGCTATTTTGAAACATCTGGCGAATCGGTTGAGGAAAAGCAGCTGCAGATTATAGAATCGGTAAAAAAAGCAGTTAAAATTCCGGTTAGTTTAAAACTTAGTCTTTTTTATACAAATCCGCTCAATTTTATTAAAAAAGCTGATGAATTCGGGGTTAACGGCTATGTTCTTTTCAACCGCTTTTTCCATCCTGAAATTAACCTTAATGACGAGGAGTTCTATTTTCCGTGGCATCTTAGCGATACCAAGGATTCTCTGCTTGCTATCAGGTTTGCGGGTTTGCTGTACGGAAATCTTGAAGGAAGTGTTTGTGCATCACGTGGAGTATATTCGGCTAAAGATGTGCTTAAGCTTATTCTGGCAGGTGCCGATACGGTTCAGGTGGTCAGTACTGTTTATAAAAACAAACCTAAGGTGATTTCGGAAATTTTAGGTGAAATGAGCAAGTGGATGGATGAAAAAGGATATAAATCGCTTGATGATTTCAGAGGAAAACTCTCACGTAAAAATTTAAAAGACCCGTTTGTTTATCAGCGTGGGCAGTATGTTGACATTTTGATGAGTAATGAGGAGATTTTCAAAAAATATCCGACAATCTGATTAATGTGAAAGATTGTAAAAAAGCAGGAGCCGACAGGGTTCCTGCTTTTTTGCTTTTAAAGAATTCAGTTTCGGTAAAAATATATCAATCCGCCGGCAGATATTAAAATCAGGAGTTTCCACCACAAGCCTTCGGTAAAAGTGAATTTCCTGTCAGCGGTTAAATCTATGTGCAGGGGTTGTCCCATTAAAACCAGCCCCGACCAGTAAGCCGGATCCAGCATGCGTCCCCGGGCATTTTGCAAATATTGTAGTTTTGCCAGTCGCAGTGCCTCATCTGTAGCTTTGCCCTTTGTCAGATACTGTACAAAATAATCGGTTATTGCCGTGCTTGAGTTTTCATCTATTTTCCATATTGCCGTTAGAATATTTTTGCTGCCGGCATAGTTGAAAGCATGTGATAGTGACACCAGCCCTTCACCATCGGAATAGCCCGGCCTGCCTGATTCACATGCTGTAAGTATAGTTAAGTCACTGTTTGTTTTTGCCTGAAAAATATCACCGATTGTGAAAAAATGTTTGTCAGTTCCGGTTTTTGTGAAATAAAGCCCTGACTGTTCCGGATAAATATTGTTGAATTCGGCATGTGTCGCTATATGAATGAGTTTGTGGCGGTCGGCATTTTCAATAAAATTGTTAATTGTTGAAGCATTGCCAAAATAGAGTTTGCCGTTAAATTCCTGTTTGAATTTTTTAGCGAGCCGGCTGCTGATTGGCTGCGGCAGCAGCTCCAAATAGGTGTGGTCGAGATAAACGGAATCGGGAAGCCGGGAGATGTAGTTTGCTTTTAATTTGTCTGAAAAACCGGGTGTAAAGCCGATGTAGCAATCGAAATTGTCGTGTGTGTTTAACGGTTCATCAAGCAGCAACGGACTGTACAGAAGTGAAAAAGTGTGTTTGCGCAACAGGCATAATTCCGATAGTTCTTCATAGTTAGTACATGCTGCTGACGGCAGCATTTCCATGTTTATGCGGTAAAGGATTTCATCGGGAATAATTATTACTTTTTCAGTTTCTATCAGCGGCTCAACAGGTGCCCAGACAAGCTGATATATATTGCTGAGTGTGGTTGTCAGTTCATATTCCGAAATATAATCTGCAGATATGTTTTCAATCAGTTCACGCAGGTTTTTAACAGGCAGTACCAAAAAATTCTCTTTGCCGGCATCTGCAATCCATACAACCAGTTTGTCTTCGGAAAGATAGTATCTGACCATGGTTGTCTGCTTCGGAATCATGTTTTTAATATTTAATAAAGAGTTGTATTCTCTGTGGTACATTAAACGATAGTATTCAGGGAAATTTTGTTTCAGATTGGTCAGGAATATATTCCAGTCACTGTCAACCTTTCGTCCGTCAAATTTTTCATTTTCAGCTTTAGAAAAATTGCTTAGAAGTGTTTTCAGCCGGGTTTCCTCGTTTAATACCGAATCGGGAATTCCGGAGAAACGAATTGCTTTCTGATAGTTTATCCGGTTTCTGATTTTGCTGTAAAGTGCGTGTTCCCTTTGTACGATAAACTTTTCCTTGTACTCCCGTTCGCCGGTTTTTTCAATAAGTTCCAGGTTTATTTTCGATGAAAAATCGAACAGTTCCTTGTGGTCTTCCATTATTGTACTGATATCGTCCTGTTCCCTTATGAAATACTTTCTTCTTTCAACCATCTGTAATGCCGAATCAAGGCTTTGACTGAGTTTTTTCAGCAGGGGAATGTCTCTGTCGGAATTCATTTCATATTCCGCTTTTGCCTTTAACAAAAGTATGTCCGGTAAAAAATAGCCGATTTTAACCGAGTCCAGTCCGCTTATGCTGCCTATCCGGTTCTGAAACTGTTTTTGAATATACTCAGCTGCCCTGTCAGCAGAATTGATGCTGTTCTGATAGTTTCCTGAGTAGAAATCGATGTAGGAAAGGCTGTGGTAGTAATAATAATATTCAATATAATTTTTTTCGGAATTATTGTCAAGAAAATCTTTAATCTGCCTGAATGTTCTGACTGCTTCATCATAATCGCCTTCACGTGCCAAAAAAAGCCCCAGTTCTCTTAAAAAGTCTGCATATACATTGTCCATTGTATTGCCATATGCCTTGCTGTAATATTGCTCAGCCATTCCGAAAACTTTTTTTGCCTCGTCCTTTTTGTTTTCTGCCAGACTGGCTTTTGCCATGGCGTAGTATGCATCGCCAAGCCAGAAAGTATGGCCATCGCCGGAAGAGTTGAGCCCTTCAATTCCGCGGTTAAGATATTCAGTTGCCTCACTGTATTTTTTAAGTTTGATGAAAGAGTTTCCGAGCAGGATATCAGAGTAGAAATTTCCATGGAAATTTTCACCGAAAGCCTTTTCTTTTTGCCGGCGTGAAAATTGTTTCAGTGCGAGGCCGCGTTTCAGGTTTCCCATGCTTTCGTATGCAATAGCCAGATTATCCATTACCTGATATTCAGAAGTGAGGGCGTTTTTAATAAGTTTTTCATCATTGCAGTTTTCAATAAACCGGCGGTAGTCATCAATGACTTCATAGCCCAGTGAGATTGCTTTGTCAAATTGCCCGTTTTCTTTGTAAATGACCATCAGTCCGTTGTTTAACAAAGCTTTCCGGTAATAGAGGTTGATTGGATCGGGAGGAAGCTGCTCTACTGCTTCGAGTGCTTTGTTAAAATAAAATTCAGAGCTGTCATATCTCAGTTCATACCAGAACATGTTCGCCAGTGCAGTGTATGAAAAATATATATTTTCAAGAGGTATTTCGGGCAGCCGTGAAGTTATTCCTATTGATTTCAGAAATAATTCCGAAGCAGTTTGTGCATTTCCCATTCTGGTGGAATAAACCGCAAGAGTGTAATATAAATCGGCAACCTGCCGCAGGCTGTCACTGCTGCTGAGATGCCGGATATAATCTGTTATTTTTTCTGTGCTTCTGAATGCCAGGGCATTGTCGTCATATAATTCGGCATAAATGGCAAGTGCCCTGAAAAATTCTGCTTTAATGCTGTCTTCAACATCCATGGAAGCACATTCATAAACAAATTGTTCCAATTCATAAAGTTTATCCTGAATATTTACGTTTTGTTCAGCCATCATTTCGCCTTTATAAATTATAAGGCTGAGCAGTGAGTCACCCGGTGTCTGTCTTATGGGGTGAGATGAAATTTTCTCATCGGAAGTATCAGTTAAATCAGACCGGATGTTTAGTTCTGAATCTCCATCTTTTCCGGCTGAATACCGGCTTAACAATGCTGTAAGAATGGCAAGCAGGGGAAGAACGGTGAAAAAAACGAATTTGAGAAATCTTCGTTTGCTCATGCCATGTTATTTATTTAACTCGTCAAGCAGTGGTTCCGATATTTTTAATTGAGAGGCTTTTAAATAGATTTTTGCTTCTTCTTTTTTCTTTTGCTTCAGCAGGGAAAGTCCGTAATACCAGTTTGCCTCGTTGACGAAACTGCTGTTTTTATCGTGAATAATGTGACTCAGATAAAATTGTGCCTGATTTTGTCGTCCGAGAGACTGATACGAATGGCCCAGAAAAAAGAGTAAAGTGTCATTGTCAGGCTTGTTTATGAGCTGTTTTTCCCAGGCAGTTACAGCTTCTTTATATTTTTTGTCCTTGTAATAAACCATTGCCCTTTCAAATTCGTAGTTTCCGCTGCTGCCCATTACGGTTGCCAGGCCCGGATCGGGCTGAAAGTACTGATTATAAAGCTTGTTTCCCTGCATTTTTTGAAAATAAAGAAAACTGGCTAACCCAAATAGTATCAGCAGGGAAGCAGCAATACTTAAAATCCTTCTGGTTTTTAGTTTTAAAGTTTTCGGTTTTTTCTTTTCATCAAAGTTTTCGCTGTGGAGTTCTTCAATTTTTTCTCTTACGCCGGCCTCTTCAATACCCATAATCAGGAGATTTACCTCTTTTATCTTTTCTTTGAATCCGGCCTCGGTTTCAATTCTGTTTTGAAAGTTTATAAGTTCACCTTCAGTGAGTTCATCTTTGAGGTAACGTTCAATCAAAATCAAATATTCGGTAGAAATATCTTTTTTCATTTTTTTTTAGTTATTTGAATTTTTCATAACCTCTGTCCGAAGCTTTTCCAGGCAACGGTATTTGTTGTTTTTGGCAGTTCCCTCTGTCCAGTTAAAATGAACGGCTATGGTTTTTAAACGTTCTTTCAGATAGTAGAACCGGTATAAAACCTCTTTGCAGGGTTGTTTCATTATATTGAACTGTTGCACAACCATATTCAGATAGTTATTGGTTTCATCATCAATTGGTTCTGCCTCACCAATATTATTTAAAAAAGATGTGTCATAAACAACCTGTGCCTTTTTAATTTTTCTTAACCGGTCAATCCATTTGTTTTTTGCTATTTCAAGCAGATATGTTTTGGCTGCACCTTCAAATTTTACTTCAAATTTGCCAAGCCGGACATTTCTCCAGTATGCAATAAAAGCTTCCTGATAAATATCCTTTGCATCATCTTCTGTTCCGCTGTTTTTTAATACAAAAGACCTGACGGCAGGATAATTTTCCAAATAAACCAGTTCTGTTTTAAAATCTTCAGTATGAAAATTTTTGTCAGTTTCTTCTAACGTGTCAAAGTAATTTTGCGAGTGAGGTATCATTTTTTTAATTTTATCAGAAAAACTTTAATTTATAATATATATTGATAAAAGTATAAAAGCTATTTTAATCTTAAAATAAGATACAATATACAATTATTTATTCTAATAATATAAAAAAATTTAATGGCAGGCTGTTCTCTCGAACTCTAAAGCTAAACAGTTTTTAATAACTATTGTTTACAAAAATCAGTATATTTTATCATAACTGTTTTGAAAATTAAAATGTTGTATTTAGTTTGTTGTCTGAAAATTAATTTGCTGTACTGATTTTTGTAATAATCAATAAAGAACAAATGACTACTGTGCTCAAGCGTGTTTAATTGAAAAAAACTTTCATCTATTGTTTAATAAATCTGGCATAATAGGTTTTGTTGTTTTCATTGATTCTCAGAAAATAGATACCGGGAGTTAAATTCCTGATGTTGATGCGTTTTGAATCTTTACCACGGATATAAGTTTGTCCCTGCATATTTATTATCGCATATTCAAATGAATCGGAAATATCTGTAAGATGAATTTCTGAGTGGGCCGGGTTTGGGTAAAGAGTAAACTTATGCGGATTTATTGGAATATCGGCATGTGTAATATTAGAATCACCGACTTTGATTCTGCAAAAGGCACTGAATTCATCGATTATGCTATGGTAGGGTGTGTCGTCTCTTTTATATCCATAAATATTAAAGTAGAAGTAGTTGTTGAAAGTGAAATATGGATTATATCTTAAACCCCAGATATCAAAATCTTTATTATATATTTCCGAAAAATCATAATTATATATACTGTTTGTTGCCTGATCAAATAACGCGACAAAGTAGTGAGCATAAAGCGCAGCATCTAAGTCTTTTACCGCCAGCAGGATTAAGTAATCGTCTGCTGCCTCGGTAAGTAAGAAGTCATTATCATCCCCGGTTGAAGGTAGCTCACCTAAAAGGCTGGTGTTGCCATTGTCTGTATCCAGTTCATAAAAACTATAGGGAGCATTGCGGTTTGCTCTTTCGGTAAAGTATATCCTGTCTTTAAACGGGATGATTTTGTTAACACCTTCTTTAAAAAGTTTGGTGCCTGAAGCAGTTCCATCTGTAAGCCATAATTTCTTGTCATGAATAAAGAACAGCTTGTTATCAATTATATGGAAAATAGGGTAGAAGTAACCTGTTCCAAGTTCCATAAGCTTAATTGTGCCGTCATCAGTGCCATCCGTTCTCCAAAGTGAAGTTTCAGAAGTTGCAGTTCGCACTGTGAAATAAAGTTTGTCGTTAAATATGGTCCTCAATGTTATACTTAATTTTTGTTCCGGTTGAATATCTTTTAGCAGGTGTGTGCCGTTTGCAGTACCATCAGTCACCCAGAGCTTCTCCCCTTCATCATTATAGTTGGAAAGAAAAACAAATTTGTTGTTAATACTCTGGTTGACAATTAAACCAAAAGAATTCCGGAAATAAAAATCTCCTTTTCCCGGGTTGATATCTTTCAGCAACTGTGTGCCATTTTCTGTGCCATCTGTTTTCCACAATTCAAAACCGTGCACACTATCCACGGCTGTGAAAAAAAGATTGTCATTCATTATGAAAAAACTTGGCCGGAAACTGCCGTTTCCTTCTCCTTCGTAAATGTCCTTCAGTAAATGTGTGCCGGCTTCAGTACCGTCAGTCACCCATAACTCAGTACCGTGAATGCTGTCATTGGCATTGAAATAAAGCTTGTCCTTAAATTTGGTAGATCTAAATGTATTTGGATATTCCAGAACAAAACTGCTTTTTCCGCCCTCGTATATATCCTTCAGCAGAAAGGTACCCTCAGGTGTGCCGTCAGTTGTCCACATCTCCCGGCCGTGGATTAAATCATCAGCCGAAAAGAGCAACCGGTTCCCAAGCGTTGTTATGTAAGAAGGTTTTGTTTCATTCCCTATTAATTTGGTAAAACTGTACAGCTTCCGGGTACCAGCTTTTGTGCCATCGCATATCCACAGATTGTTCTCGTTGTCACTTGTTTCTATGAGAAAAAGTTTATCACCGAACTTTTGAATGCTTAGCCGGTCAAAATATACTCCTTTCGTGATTTCAGTTAAATCATCCTTTGAGCCATTGCTGAAGGATAATGTTCGCTCCTGAATATCATAAATGACAAAGCCATCATCCAGCAGAAAAACATTTTGTATGTTTTTGTCGAAAATTAATTCTACTTCAGGCTGGGCTAAAGCAGATACAGCAAAAAATAAGATTGAACTTAATGTTAAAATAGATTTTTTCATAATTGTGTTGTTATCAAATTGTTAATATGTTAAAGAGCCGATTTTACTTAAAGTCTTATTATGTATCGTAAAAATCAAAAAAGGTCATCAAATTGTATATAATAGAATTTTTGTCGGACTGGATTGGATTAAATAAAATTTTTTAAAGAATGAATTGAGAAAATAATTGTCCGTATTAAATAAAGCTCAGAATCAGATGAGGTTATGAGCTTGGAACTAAATTTATGTTTTTCTATTGGTTTTTAATATGCCTCTTGCATTTCTGAAAGTTACATACATTTAATAAAAAATGATTAATTGATTTTTATTAGGCTATACCTGAGAAAATCAGAATAATTAAACATAAAGAGTGATGTAATAATGTACATAATTAAGATGACAAATAGCAGGAAATGATGCTGATCTGTACATTGACAGTCTGCAAAAATGATAAATCTGATGAAAAAGGTATCACATCCGTTTTTTTGGAAGTACCGGATGCTGTCTTCCTGTGTATTAAAAAAATAGTCGTTAGTTATACTCTTTATGAAGAGCTTAGTCAATTATGCCGAAATTTATTTTGACATATAAAAACCGGAAGCAGGATTGTTTACAAATACTCTATTTCAACATGTTTGAAAAATTTGTTGGTCAGTATTTCTATTATTCTTTTCACCACATATTTTCTTAATTCGAGTTCAACCGGAAGCTCCGGGTCCTGATGTGCAAAATTTATTCTTGTTCCGAGAATTATCTCAATACTGTCGTGCTGCAGAAGCAGCTTAACAACTCTTTCTGCCGGACTGTCCAGCAGGCGTGTGTCACTGCTGTAGTTTTCAAGTATCTCCTCAACTTTGCCAAGTGTCAGTATCCCTTCGGTAACCATTTCAAAACCTTCCATTTTTGCAGTTGGAGGCAGCATGTCAGGATTTTTGGGAAGATGTTCAATTTTTACTTCAATATCGAGTTCACGTGCTATAATTTCGGCAGTAGTTCCGCCGCAGATAATTTTTTTTCCATTGAAGTTGTTTATCCGGTCAACAAAGTCGAAGTCTTTTATTTTATAGAAGGGCGGGCCTGTTATAAGCATAAATTTACGTGGTTCCCTGAAATATATAACGCCGGCAGTTATATCGTCTTTTACATTGAAGTTGTCATTTATAGTAGCCTGGTTAACTATTTTTCTGGCAAGCTTGGATGCGGAAATGTTGGGTGAACGTGTTATCTGGTTTAATGAAAAATCATTGATATTTTCCATTCCCCAGCCCATCGGATAACGTTTGCTGCCAAGTCCGGACTGGTCAACACCGTCTGACATAAAGATTAATCTGTCCTCCTTGCGTGCCTTAAACTCACGGTAGCGCAGCAGTTTGCCTGCATTTTCATGCCCCCTTACTTCAAGTTCGGTCTCTTCAGGCATGTATGCCTGTTCATTACGGATGATTATTACCGGAGGATTGTCGTAATTAATAATTCTGACAAGCCCGTCGGTTTCAATTTCAATAATGGTAAAAGTGGCATAATTCTCTTTTCCGTCACTGCTTTTTGGCAGCGCATCCATTATTATTTGTGTTGAAATTTCGTATTTGGTATGAAAACGGGTGTATTTAAGAGCCATTGTAGAAGTTAGTGTGGCTAATACATTTGCTTTTATCCCGTGTCCGATACCATCGCTCAAAACCAGTATCGTACGTCCCTCTTCCTTAAAAATATCGGACATAAACACATCGCCGCAGGCAATTTCTCCTTTTGGCTTTTTTTGCTGAACATCAATTTCAACATGATAATCCGGATTATTATTCGTCTTCATATCTGTGTGATTGAATTATTGAATTTAAAAGTTCCTCGGTTTCAGCTGCATTTTCTCCAAGCAGATGTGCAATTTTCTGAACCGTATGTATATTTTGTTCTTTTATGCGTTCAGCCCTGTTTATAATTTCATCGCGCATAAGTGATGGTGCCGACATGTCTCGTATTACCGCCCCCACAACTTTTTGCTTATACAGAGTTACAACAGAAACATGCAGCAGGCGGTTATTATGTTTTATATCACGTTCCAAAAGCTCTTCGCCTGAAACTAAAATACTTGTCATCATTTTATAAATAACTTCAGGCACAATAACTTTTACTTCGGCACCTTTTAATCCGGGAATAGTTTCAAACAAATCAGCCGTTTCATCATTCATCAGCCCGGCAAAACTGCTGTTTGAATCTACAATCTTATGGTTTTCGTCCATTATCAGAATTCCCACATTGATTTTATGCAGCATATGCGATGAAATCACCATTGATTCCTGCGCTTTTTCAAGACGTTGTTCGGTTTTCTTTAATTTGGTAACATCGATTATTGAACCGACAATTCCAATAATTTCATCATCGTTATTTCTCAATACAGCTTTGTTTATAACAACATCCATCCGCGATCCGTCTCTTTTTCTGACATTTGTTTCATAAATCTGAACTTCCGGATTTGCAATTAAAGCCTGATCCTGCTGAAAATAAATATCAGCCATTTCTTTGGTGTGTATTTCGTAAACCGACTTGCCAACAACCTGTTCTCTCGGTTTTCCGGAAAAATCTTCGTGCGCTTTGTTGCACATAAGATAATTTCCTTTTAAGTCCCTGTAAAAAATTGGTGTGGGCAAATTATCGATAATCTTTTGGTAGAGTTCAGGATCTTCAATGTTTCCCGGCATTAAAGGCTTTTTGTGGTAAATCATTTTTATTAGTTTTTAAAAATTGTCTGAAAATAATCATTTTCCTTCTTATTTATATTCATTTTAAATCTATTTAAAAACAGGTAATGCTGATTTATAACATAAAAAATGATATGGCATCATTTATCTTTGTGTAAAAATTTATAACCCAAAAGTAAGTTAACTGTGATAGTATCTGATATTATTAAATATACCGAAGCGCGAATCGTATCAAAAAATTCGGTTATGCAGCGCAAAGTACAAAGTGCTTTCAGTTCCGATTTGATGAGTGATGTGCTCACACTGAGTGCGGAAAATATTCTTCTGATTACGGGGCTTTCTAATCTTCAGCTGGTTAGAACAGCCGAAGTTGCCGATATTTATGTGGTTTTGCTTGCCCGTGGAAAAAGAGCCACTCCCGAAATGATTGAGCTTGCAGACGAAAACGGGCTTGTTATTCTTGAAACCCCGTATTCTATTTATAAGGCAAGTGGTATTTTATATGAAAAAGGGTTAAAAGAGGTGTACTGATGGCACTTAAATTACATTTTAATATCAGAGGCGGTGATTTTTTAAATGCCGGCAAAGCAGCAAGCCGAATAAAAAAAGTGCTGAAACAGCTTAATGTAGATGCAGGCAATATTAAAAGAATTGTGGTTGCGGTTTATGAAGCGGAGGTAAATGTTGCGGCTCATGCATGGGAAGGCGAACTGTCTGCCACAATCGGAGAAAACGAAATTAAAGTTGTAGTATCCGATTCGGGCCCGGGAATTGAAAATATAAAACTTGCAATGCAGCCCGGATATTCAACAGCTTCCAAAGAAGTCAGGGAAATGGGATTTGGTGCCGGAATGGGACTGGCAAACATTGAAAAAAATACTGATGAACTGAAAATTGAAAGTGAAACGGGAAAAGGAACAGTCGTGAAATTCAGATGCAGTTATATATGATTGAAAGACAACAATATCATGCGCTTAAAGTGGATGCCGAAAAATGTTTCGGATGTATTCACTGTATGAAAAGTTGTCCCACTGAAGCAATCAGAATCGTTAATGGAATTGCCGTAATTGATGAGGAAAGATGCGTTGACTGCGGAAACTGTCTGAGAGCCTGTCCGGCTGATGCAATTTATGTGGTTCAGGATGATCTGGAACTGATGTACCGATACAAATACCGCGTTGTACTTTTTCCTTCGGTTTTTATCGGTCAGTTTAACGAAAAATATTCCGAAGGATGCATATATGAAGCTCTGTTAAAACTGGGATTTACCCATATTTTTGAGGTTGAACAGCCTGTTGCCTGGCTAATGGAATCAGTAAGGGAGAGCAGCATGGAAATTTCCTCAAAACCACTGATTTCATCATTTTGTCCGGCTGTGGTTAAACTGATTCAGACAAAATATCCGTCACTCACCGGCCTTATATCGCAACGTAAGGCACCGCACGATCTGGCTGCCCATTTTGCAATAGAGCAACTCAGGAAAAAGGGTGCATCGGAAAGTGAAATAGGTATTTTTTATGTTTCGCCCTGTTCGGCAAAAATGGCTGCGGTTAATCAGCCGGTTTTGGAAAAGGAATCAATAGTTGACGGCATAGTTAATATGAAGTTTTTATATAACCGGGTGATGAATATTATTGAGCTGAATGAATCGCAAGATACTTCAGAATACCGCAAACATCTTAGCAGCGAAGGTATTTTATGGTGTCTGCCGAGGGGTGAGTCATCGTGGTTTAACAACAATTCAATGGCTATTGACGGAATTCACAATGTGGTTAATTTTCTGGAAAGGCTGGAAAATGATGATGTTCCTAAGCTGGACTTTCTTGAATTGAAATCGTGCAACCGGGGCTGTGCAGGCGGAATTTTGGTTGCCGGCGACAAGTTTCTTACGGTTGAGCGGCTGCAAAAACGTGCTGCCGTATATCCGCCGGCAGAAGAGGTAAGCCCGGATGGTAAAATAAAGGAGGAGATAAAACGAAAACTGATTACCGGTAAAGTTAATGCAAAACATGTTTTTGTACTGGATAACAACCGTCTTGCCGCAATCAGAAAATTAAAAAAAATAGATAAAATATTATGCCAGCTGTCTGCAATTGACTGCGGCGGCTGCGGTGCACCCAACTGCCATGCCCTTGCAGAAGATATAGTGCAGGGAAAGGCACGTATGACCGATTGTGTTTTTCTTCAAAACAAATATGTAAAAGAACAAAAATTAAAACCCGGAAAAGCGTTTGAAAACCTCGAGAAAAAATGGGGAAAAAATCGCTTTGATGCCGATTGCAGTAAGAAAGGAGGAAGAAATGAAGGTTTCTGATTTAGTTGACAAGTACAATTTGGAAGTTTTTGCCGGTGAGCAGGGGCTAAACAACGAGGTTACGGGCGGGTATGTGTCCGACCTGCTGAGTGACGTAATGGGAAATGCCGATGAGAATCAGGTTTGGATTACCTTACAGACTCATCAGAATATAGTGGCAATTGCATCATTGAAAGATTTAGCTGCCGTAATTTTGGTAAAAGGGCTGAAACCGGACGAGGATACTCTTGAAAAGAGCAGGGATGAAGCTGTTCCGCTGCTCGGAACAGATCTTGAAACTTTTGAAATTGCAGGAAAACTATATGCTGATCTGAGGTTATAAACGGTAAAGAATTGTATGGTCAGGTTATTCCCGAAAATTTGCCTGATATGAACAGTTACAGAGCTGATTTACATATACACACACTGTTGTCGCCATGCGCAAGCCTGCACATGACACCGAAAAATATTGCTCAAAGAGCTTCGGATGCAGGACTTGATATTATTGGAATAACAGACCATAATTCAACCAGACATGCACTGCTTGTGAAAAAAATTGCAAAAAAATATGGAATTTTTACTTTAACTGGAGCTGAGGTTACAACACGCGAGGAGGTGCATTGTCTTGCATTTTTCGAAGAGCCTGCCGAACTGGAACAGTTTCAGAATTATATTGACAGGAATATTATTCAGATTCCGAATGACGAAGACCGTTTCGGATATCAGCCCGTAATTGATGAAGATGAAAATATTCTTGAAATGGTTCCCTGGTTTTTACCGGCAGCATTAAATTCGGGAATTGAGGAGATTCAGAAAGAGGTTTACAAACTCAAAGGTATTTTTATTCCGGCTCATGTTGATCGTCCTTCAAATGGAATTTTCAGCCAGCTTGGCTTCATTCCGCCGTCATTAAAATATGACGCTTTGGGCATTTCAATCAATAGTTCGGTAAAACATGTTTTAAAACAGTATGTTATACAAAACAAAACCACCTTTATTCGCAATTCTGATGCTCATTATCCCGAACAAATTGGCGAAATTTACACAATTTTGAATTTGAAGCATAAAAGTTTTGAAGAGATAAGAAAAGCATTGAACAGAGAGGAAAACCGTTTTTGTGAAATACCATGAAAACCATTTCAGATCATGTTATGGATATTGTTCAAAATTCGGTGCGCGCAGGTGCCACGTTAATTGAAATTATTATTGAAGAAAATTTAGAAAGTGATTTTTATATTTTAAATATAAATGACAATGGTTGCGGAATGAGCAGGGAAGTGCTGGAGCAGGCAGCCAATCCGTTCTTTACATCACGAACCACAAGGAAAGTAGGATTAGGCCTTTCGCTTTTAAAACAAAAAGCTGAAGCTGCCGGAGGAAACTTTGAAATTGAATCGGAAGAAGGAAAAGGAACACGCGTAAAAGCTGTTTTCAGGCACAGTCATTTAGACCGGCCGCCTTTGGGTGATATTTGGGATACATGGTTTTTAACCATGATTGGTAATCCGGAAATAAAAATTGTTTACAGACATACTGCCGGTAAAGGATTTTTTGAAGCTGATTCAGGTCAGATAACTGAAATGTTTGAAGGTGCACCGCTTCAGCAAAAAGAGATAAGAGATGCAATTTTGGAATGGATAAAAAACAATTTAAACCATATTGAAGCTGATAATTAAAAACCATAAGTTATGACAAAAATAAAAACACTTGCTGACCTCATGAAATTAAAAGAGGAAATGCAGTCAAAAATTAAACTCAGGGAAAACAGTAATTATCCTGAACAGGTTATTCAGGTTAAAGTAGGTATGGCAACCTGCGGAATTGCTTCGGGAGCAAAGGAAACCATGAAGTATTTTATAGAAGAGCTCGAATTGCAGGCAATTGATGCTTTGGTGACTCAAACCGGATGTATGGGATACTGCTATGCCGAACCCACTGTTGAGATTACGGTTCCGGGAAAAGACCCCGTGGTGTTTGGATATGTAAACAAAGATAAAGCCCGTGAAATTATAGACATATATATTAAGCGGGGACAGCTTGTGGATGGTATAATACCACTGAGTTTTAAAACAATTGACGATTAAAAACTTTCAACCAATAATTATGGCCGACTATAAAATGCAGTTGCTTATTTGTGGCGGAACCGGATGTATGGCCGCCGAAAGCGATGAATTGAAAAGAGCTTTGAAGCAATGGATTGATAATGCGGGCATGGAAGACGAAGTGCAGGTACTGGTTACCGGATGCTTTGGTTTTTGTGAAAAAGGCCCGATTGTAAAAGTATTGCCCGATAATACCTTCTATGTGGGGGTGACTCCTGCCGATGCTGAAGATATAGTTCTGGAACATCTTTTAAAAGGGCGCCAGGTTCAAAAGCTGTTGTACAGAAACCCCGTAACAGGAGAAAAGGTAAGTGAATCCAAATCAATGGATTTTTACAAGAAGCAAATGCGGATTGCTCTTAGAAATTGTGGCTTTATAAATCCTGAAAACATAGACGAGTATATTTCGCGCGAAGGTTATATGGCATTGGGTAAATGCCTTTCTAAGTATTCACCTGAGGAAACCATTAATGTAATTAAAAGATCAGGATTGAGGGGCAGGGGCGGAGGAGGTTTCCCGACCGGATTGAAATGGGAAATTACCCGAAACTCGGAAGCCGACCAGAAGTATGTGGTATGTAATGCCGATGAAGGCGACCCCGGTGCATTTATGGACCGTTCAATTCTGGAAGGTGACCCCCATTCGGTAATAGAAGCAATGGCAATATGCGGTTACTGCATAGGTGCAGATACCGGCCTGGTATATATCAGGGCTGAGTATCCTCTCGCAATCAACAGGCTCCGGACAGCTTTGAAACAGGCACGCGAATATGGCCTGCTTGGTGAAAATATTTTTGGCACGGGCTTTAATTTTGAAATTGATATAAGACTGGGGGCAGGTGCATTTGTTTGCGGTGAGGAAACAGCACTTATTCATTCAATGGAAGGCCTCAGGGGCGAGCCCACCTTTAAGCCGCCGTTTCCGTCTGTTTCAGGGTATCTTGGCAAACCTACAAATGTTAATAACGTTGAAACATTTGCCAATATTCCGGTAATAATCAATAAAGGAGCCGAATGGTTTAACAGTATAGGAACTGAAAAATCAAAAGGAACCAAGGTGTTTGCACTTGCCGGTAAAATTAACAATGTGGGGCTTATTGAAGTACCCATGGGAACCACACTTCGCGAAGTTATTTATGATATTGGCGGCGGCATAAAAGATGGAAAGGAATTTAAGGCGGTTCAGACCGGAGGCCCATCGGGAGGTTGCCTTACCAAAGATTTTTTAGATATGCCGATTGATTTTGACAATCTGCTTGCTGCCGGCTCCATGATGGGATCTGGTGGAATGATTGTTATGGATGAGGATGACTGTATGGTTGGAATTGCCAAATTCTATCTGGAGTTTACATTAGAAGAATCATGCGGAAAATGTGCACCGTGCCGTATTGGCAACAAACGCTTGTTTGAAATTCTGGAAAAAATTACCAGCGGAAACGGCGAGGAAACTGATATTGAAAAACTTAAACTGCTTAGCAGTGTGATTAAGGATACATCCTTATGCGGCCTTGGGCAAACTTCACCCAATCCGGTACTTTCAACAATTGCAAATTTTGAAAATGAATATCTGGCTCATGTTTTTGATAAAACATGTCCTTCCGGCCAGTGTAAGGCACTTTTAAAATATGAAATTATTGAAGATATGTGTACCGGATGTACTCTTTGTTTCCGTCATTGTCCGGTAGGGGCAATAACCGGTGAAAAGAGGCAGCCGCACTATATTGATCAGGAGCTGTGCACTAAATGCGGTATCTGTTTTGAAAAATGTAAATTCGATGCAATTATACTTACATAGCATAAAACTAAAATTATGGATACAGTAAATTTAATAATAGACAACAACCCCGTAGTGGTAAAAAAGGGTATAACCATACTGGAAGCCGCTTCCAGTATGGGGCTGCATATACCAACCCTGTGCCACATGAAACTGCATGATTTGAATATTGAAAACAAACCCGGCGGATGCCGCATTTGTGTTGTGGAGGTTGAAGGCAGGAGAAATCTGGCACCTGCCTGCTGTACTGATGTGGCCGACGGAATGGTTATAAATACCCATTCAATTCGTGTAATTAATGCGAGGCAGACAGTTCTTGAACTTATTCTTTCCGACCATCCCTCCGATTGTCTGATATGTGCAAAATCGGGTAACTGTGAATTGCAGGATATGGCACACCATCTGGGAATACGTGAAATTCATTATCAGGGAGAAAAATCAACTTACCGTGAAGATACATCACCGGCAATAATACGCGATGTGGATAAGTGTATCATGTGCAGGCGATGTGAAATGATGTGCAACGAAGTTCAGACGGTGGGTGTTCTATCGGCAATCAACCGTGGGTTTAACTCAGTGGTTTCTCCTGCCTTTGAAATGAACCTTGATCATTCGGTATGCACATACTGCGGACAATGTGTTGCGGTATGCCCGACAGGTGCATTAACGGAAGTAGATCAGACATCTCATGTTATCAGGGCTTTGTCTGACCCGGGAAAAGTGGTTGTTGTTCAGACTGCTCCTGCAGTGCGGGCAGCTTTGGGTGAAGAGTTCGGAATGGAACCCGGTACACTGGTTACCGGTAAAATGGTAGCGGCATTAAGAAGGCTTGGTTTCGACTATGTGTTCGATACTGATTTTAGTGCCGACCTGACAATCATGGAGGAAGGCACCGAAATGCTTGAGAGGTTATCCCGGTTACTGGAAGGTGAAGAGGATGTAAAACTGCCCATTCTTACATCGTGTTGCCCCGCCTGGGTGAAGTTTTTTGAACACCAGTTTCCGCAGCTTATGGATATTCCTTCCACTGCACGTTCACCGCAGCAAATGTTTGGAAGCATAGCCAAAACATATTTTGCCGAAATACTGGGAATTAAACGGGAAGATATGGTTGTAGTATCAATTATGCCATGTCTGGCAAAAAAATATGAATGTGGCCGCGATGAGTTTAAAGTTAACGGAAATCCTGATGTTGATTATGCTCTTTCAACAAGGGAATTCGCAAATCTTATAAAACTGGCAAATATTAATTTCAGCCGTCTTCCGAATGAAGATTTTGATAAACCGCTTGGCGAATCATCAGGCGCAGGTGTTATTTTTGGAACAACCGGAGGTGTTATTGAGGCTGCGGTACGAACAGCTTATGAACTTTACACTAAAAAACCGCTTCCGAAAGTTGATTTTCATGAATTGAGGGGAATGGACGGAATAAGGCAGGCGACTATTGATTTCAACGGATTTCCGTTAAAAATCGGTATTGCACACGGACTTGGAAATGCCCGCCGGCTGCTCGAAAACATTGAATCCGGTGAGAGTGAGTTTCATGCCATTGAAATTATGAGCTGTCCGGGCGGATGTATAGGCGGTGGCGGCCAGCCCTATCATCACGGCGATGTGGAAATTCTGAAAAAGCGGCAGAAGGCTATATACCTTGAAGACTCAAACAAGACCATACGCAAGTCGCATGAAAATCCGTATATAATTGAACTGTATGAAAAGTATCTTGGAAAACCGATGAGCGAAAGAGCGCATCAGTTACTGCATACCGAATATTTTGACAGAACATGAGTTTTTGGTCATTGATTTTATACAGTGAAAAGGAATTTAATTTTTAACAAATTGAAAATCTGAAAAAAGAAATATTATGGCAAAAATAAAACTTGCAGACAATACAATCCGGATTATCAGGGAAATATGTTCAGAATTCAACAACAGTGAGGGAGAACTTATAAATGTATTGCACAAAGTTCAGGGTAAACTTGGTTACCTTCCCGCTGAAGTGCAGGAGGTGATTGCCAAAGAACTGAAAACCTCAGTAGCTAAAGTTTACGGGGTTGTTACGTTCTACAGTTTTTT
>CAZXTX010000008.1:21876-22934 GCA_964643695.1 uncultured Mariniphaga sp.
TGTTATTTTATTAATTCAACACTTCGTTTTACAAATTTATCCAAATCGGCTCCTTTTAGCATTCCGTTTGCCAAAAGCGCAAGGTCAACCAATTGTTTTGTCAGCTTGCTTTTTTTGCCAAAATCGGTGAGTTTTTCACGCTTGCTGCTTTCCAGGCCGGCCAGTTCGTTATTGAGTGTCTCCATTTTTTCTTTGTCAGCCTGCGGAATTTCTTGATCTTTTTTATCTTTTCCGGCATCTTCAAGTACTTTAATTTTAGCTTTTTTTGCTTCAATGTCAGCAGCTGTTTTTTCAAGTGCTTTACCAAGTTTTTTATCTTTCGATTCCAAAACTTTTTTTATCAGCGGATGGGCAGTGTTTACCACAAGGTTGAGGCTGTCGGGCATATCTCCGTAAAAATTCATTCCGCCCTGAGCCATGCTCATGTCTTTCATGCGGCGCATAAACTCACTGCGTGTAATAACTATCGGACTGCCGTTTTCTCCCAAATCCTGAAAATCAACCAAAAAGTTGTACTCCTTCGATTCGGGACAAACAGCCTGAAATATCGGTGAAAACTCCTGCTTTTCTTCCCATGTCAGTTCTTTTTTGTCGGAACTTTCTTTTTTGACAAGATTCTCGATTGTGTCGGAATCTACACGGATAAATTGTTTTTCAGGGAATTTCTGTTCAAATCTGCTGATTAAATGAGGTGCAAGCACATCATCCAGAATCAGTACATCATAACCTTTGTTTTTGGCTTCTTCAACAAATGAGTATTGCTCTTCCTTGTTTGATGTGTAAAGATATACCAGCTTGTTGTCTTTGTCGGTTTGGTTACCTTCAATAAGTTTTTCGTACTCTTCAAAAGTAAAGTATTTATCTTCAGCATTTTTAAAAAGGAAAAACTTCATTGCACGCTCATAAAACTTCTCATCCGAAAGCATTCCGAATTCGATGAATATTTTCAGGTCATCCCATTTTTTCTCAAAATCTTCGCGGTTTTCCTTGAAAATTTCAGCCAGCCGGTCGGTAACCTTTTTTGAAATATGGCTGCTTATCTTTTTTACGTTGGAGTC
>CAZXTX010000008.1:23034-26397 GCA_964643695.1 uncultured Mariniphaga sp.
TGAATTCCGGTGTGCCGTCGCAGCTCCATTTAACTGCCTCCGAGCCTTCACGGAATGATTTTGTCACAATTTCAACTTTTTCCGAAACCATAAACGAACTGTAAAACCCCAGTCCGAAATGGCCTATTATAGCGTTGGCATCATCTTTATATTTTTCCAAAAATTCGTTGGCTCCCGAAAATGCTATCTGATTTATGTACTTGTCAATCTCTTCGGCAGTCATTCCGATTCCGTGGTCTGAAACCGTTATTGTTTTTGCTTCCCTGTCAAGTTTAACCTCAACTTTAAGGTTGGTTACATCACCTTTATACTCATCCTTCGATGCCAGAGTTTTCAGTTTTTGAGTGGCATCCACCGCATTTGAAACAATTTCCCTGAGGAAAATGTCGTGGTCGGAATAAAGAAACTTTTTAATGATGGGGAACAGATTTTCGCTGGTTACGCCAATTTTTCCTGTTTGCATACTATAATGTTTTTTAAATGATACTTTTTGATTAACAAGTGCCCAAAAGTCAAACCTTGTGCCAGTGCTGTTTTCTGACTAAATGTCACCAATTTCGGTTGTTAAATTTGACTGATTGTCAATATTCCTTATTTTTTTGTTTATTTGATGGATATATTTAACCGGTTATGAAAAAATTTAAAACAGGACTTGTACTGAGTGGCGGCGGAACACGCGGATTTGCACATGTTGGTGTTATTGCTGCCCTGTATGAAAAAGGCATAAAACCCGATGTTATTTCCGGGACAAGTGCAGGAGCCATTGTAGGTGCTTTTATTGCAGGCGGAAAAGCCCCCGAGGAAATTATGGACATTTTTGAAAATGAAAACTTTTTCAAATTTACAAAACTGAATCTGCCGGTTGACGGACTGATGAAATTAAGCGGTCTGGAAGATGTGATAAACAGAGAAATACCGCATAAAACCATTGAAGAACTTCCGGTTTCACTTTTTGTGACAGTTGTCAATCTGAATACAGGAAAGGTTGAATATAAAAATACAGGCCCAATTGATTTAACTGTGCTTGCCTCTGCTTCGGTACCGGTTTTGTTTTCGCCGGTTGAACTTGATGGATTTAAGTATGCAGACGGCGGTTTACTTGATAATATTCCTGTTGAGCCGGTTAAGAATGATTGCGAAAGGATTATTTCTGTAAACATCAGTCCGATAAATCCGCGTGAAAAATTTAAAAATCTTGCGCAGATAGCCGCGCGGACATTTTATATCAGTGTGAATGCCGATTTGAACGAAGTTAAAAAACATTCTTCTTTATATATTGAGCCAAGAGGTATAGATACTTACGATATTTTAAGGTTAAGCCAGGCCCGCGAGTTGTTTGAACTGGGTTACAATTCAGTGAAAGAAAGTGATTTTGACTGGTAATTCTCAAAAAGGCCAGAAATAGGGTATGAGTAAAATGCTTATTACAAAGGCAATGAATTGCATTGGTAAGCCAATCCGTAAAAAGTCAACTGATGAATATTTTCCGATTGACTTTATAATCAGATTTGAACGGTAACCGCCGGCAGTCATAAAGCTTGATGCTCCCGCAATGGCAATTGCCACAAAAAACGGCATTGAACTAACCCCCAGCAATTGTGCCGCCATGGCTGCAATCGGAAATGCAATTGCAACCGCAGCATTATTTGTAATTATCTCGGTTAAAAGTGAAGTCAGCAGCCAGATGATTGCCAGCACACCGGCAGGGCCGATAGACCGTACAACATTAATTGCTTCGCCGGCTAACAACAGCGCAACACCGCTGTTTTGAATTGCCTTGCTTATTGCAAATGCAGATGCAATTGAAATTATTGTATCCCAGCTAACCGATTTGGTGTAATTCTGATGTGGTAAAATGTTCAGCCATAACATCAGCAGGGCGGCAATGGCAACATAAAAGAAGATATTAAGCCTCATGCCGAAACCATACGAAACGATTTCGTTGACAACTATTGCGGCAACCATTGCCAGTAATATTATAAGCGCCATCCATTTTACCCTTGGTCCCTTGTCGTGGTACAAATCACGCATATAGTTAACGAGATAGAACATTTGGGATGCCCCCCAGGTCTCATAAAAGTTTTCGGTGGCCAGCAACACCACATTATCGCCAACTTTTAATTTAAGGTTACTCAGGTTTTCGGTAATCCTTTCGCCGTTACGGTGAATGGCAAGAACCACGGCATTAAACTGATCAAAAAAACTGAATTCGGTAACTGTCTGTCCAAGCCACGGAAATCGGGGAGACAATACTGCTTCATATTGTTTCAGATTTTCCGGTTTAATATGTTCAACATATTCCATCCCTTTAAGTTTGACTTCTTTATGATTTAAAATGTAATTCAGCATAGCTGAACTTCCGGTAACCAGAATAACATCGTCCTGATGAATTGTGGGAGTTGATTTTTCAGGTTTTAAAATTATATTTTTTCTTGACAAAGAATGAACATCCAGTTCGTTTAAGCCTTCAATTTTATTGTTGATTATCTGTTTGCCGATAAACTCACTGTTTTTTGTAAGCTGAAGATTGTAGTAATAATCTTTTCTTTCCGGTTGTTTCTGAGTTATCCTTATTTTTTCACCCGGAAGCAGCCAGTTTCCGAAAACCGACATATAAATTAATCCGAAAACCGAAATGAAAATTCCTATTTTACCAAGTTCGAAAAGATTGAAGCCGGCTTTACCAGATTCTAATATAAGCCCGTGAACCACAAGGTTTGAAGAAGTTCCGATTAATGTGCACATTCCACCGAATATTGCGGCATACGAAAGAGGAATCAGAAACTTTTTATATGAGAGTTTCATTAATTCAGACCAGCGGATCAGAATAGGTGAAAAGTTTACCACAATTGGAAGGTTATTCAGAAATGCTGAAAAAAATGCAATCGGAACCATTATACGCGGCAGCATAAAAGTCATCCGGTTTTGTTTGCGCGGCAGGTATGCACGGGCAAGCCAGGCCATCAGCCCCGATTGTTTTATGCCTTCATTTATAAGGAACAACACGGCAATTGTGATTAATCCGTCGTTTGAAAATCCGGCTAAAAGTTCATTGTCGGTAATAATTCCCGAAACCAGAAAAATTATTGCTGCACTTAATAAAATAAGGCCGGGGCGCATGGCTTTGGTTAAAAAAGCAACCACCAGAAAAATAAATACCGTAACTACTATCCAGGCTTCAAATGTCATGTGGCAAAATTGCAACTTTATTTGTAAAATTAAATTTTTCCGGCATATTTTTAAAGATTTCAGAACAATAGTGTCCAAAACAATTTTATCATCGGGCTTAAATTTACGTGAGTTTGATTTAATACCGATTGGAAAAATATAATAGACCAATTATCACTCTGCTCAATTGTTCTA
>CAZXTX010000009.1:0-5951 GCA_964643695.1 uncultured Mariniphaga sp.
AAGTTGCAAAAGAGTTTAATATGGAGACAGGTAATTTTATTACAGATTCAATGAAAGGATTGGTTGATTATCATAAAAATTCATAATTGTTTGTAAAAACAATTTTAATGTAATTATGCTGAAATACTGATGAATGGATGTTGTCTGTAAGCTGGCGAGACAAAAATATAACAATAAAAATTGAATGGATAAAAGAATTTTTATAAAAGACTGGTTAGAATTAAAACCCTATGGGAAACAAACTATAACTGACAGCTATTATCTCAAGATATGCAATGATGTTAAGAAGGTTATTACAACCAACAAACAATCGTTCGTTTTACAGAGATATTTGGATAATGAAGATATTAACTTGTTGTCTTGCTTTCTAACATCATATTTTGAAGACTTGATTTCAGAAATAAACATATGGAATTCTTTCGTGAGAACTCATCAAAGATTATATATGAAGCAGCTACCATTTTATAATTTGGACGAGTATTATGAAGAAGAAATTAATCTTCAAGATATTTGTTTTTTAATTTGGTATTTTTTGAATACAGTGCAAGAAGAAAAATTCATTTCACCTTTTAACGATTTTATTGTAGAAACGGCAGAAAAGATAATTGATGTATTTGATAAAGAATGGGAAATTGCTCCGGAAAATGAATCTTTAAAGAAGTTTTATCAAATAGATCAAAAACAAAATGATTTTTATATTGCCCGAGATTTAATCGATACTGTGTTATTTAAAACTTACCTGTTTTATCCCGACACCTTATTTAAATTACAAGAACAAGAAATTGAGATAATTAATAGCAACAAGGATGATGATAATTTAATAATGCTTCTGAATGAAAACAGAGATGGAACACTACATAAAGCTTATACCAGGTTACTTGCCTTAAAAGGGAAAGAGTGGGTTTCTGAAATTTTAGGTTCAAATCATCTTCTAAATAAAGACTTTCTAACTATCTCTAAAAAAATACAAGGATTTTTCTTGTACAAAGGACAAGACAAAAACAATATCTTTATTGAGCATATTGCTTCCGGTAAGAAATTTAATCTGACAAAGAAATCTTTTGACCATTCAGAAACATTGAAAGAGTTGGATACCATTTTGTTTATGGGTATTGTAATGTGGCAAGATGAGTGGTGGTTTTCCGGTGTGTTTTTCCAACATCCCTTTGATGCTGATTTAATACTTGACGAAAAGAATTCAGTGGAGAGCAGAATGGCAGTCAATTTTTTAGACCATCAAAAACAAGAGACAGATGAGATGCTAAAAAAGCAATTGTCAGCATTTAAAGGTTTTAATAATGGCTCTTCAATAGTATTTTTACCATCTGAGAGACTAGAGGAGTTTTATAAAGGCTACATAGAATTCTTTAATAAGACTTTAAATTTATCTGAAAAAGAAATTAGAGAGGCAAAACAAAGAGCGAGAAAAGATGGATTTTTTGGCACAAACGATACGCCTGAAGATTTTTCCGAAGTATCAGAAACAGGATTGGCTTTCTTCAATCCGAATAGCGGAATCGAAATTGCCTTGGCTGTTAATTCAGCATTTCCAATGTCATCAAATCCATATTTTAAAGAAGAAGATAGCGAAGAACATGTGATGCGTTTATTGATGGATGAAAGTTTATCAACAGAATTGGTTATGTATTGCATTGATAATTGTAAGACTAAATTGTCATTTTTTACAAAAGGTATTGGAGAAATATACTTAGAAGATATAGATTTCTTATTAAGATTTTGGAAAAAGGATAATTATCATACGATACCGTCTATAATCTATACAGGATAAAATGAACAAACAGCCAGCGGGTAACAAGCGATATGATAATATTATTAAAGTAATAATCTGAGAAAAGGGATGAGAAATAATTTTTGTCTCTTTTTTTATTTTATTGATTTTATTGATGTCTGGCCTGAAATCTTAAAAAAATTGTAGTTTTATGACTTCAACTTTCAATTTACTGTAATTAAAAGAAAATAGTATGAAAACCAATTTATCCAGAAGAGATTTTATCAGACAAGGTGCAATTGTAACTTCAGGCCTTACTGTGTTGCCTGAAACCGTGACTATTCTCAGAAAAGGCAAAGAACTTGGGGCAAATGACCGTATCCGGATAGGAATTATCGGTTGTGGCGACAGAGGCAACAAGGTTTATATGAATGGAATTTATAAACATTCTTCGGAATTAAATGCCGAGGTGGTTGCAGTTTGTGATCCGTGGCGGTTGTCAAGAGAGTCAACAAGTGCCAAAATAAAGGAGTGCTACGGGCGTGATGCCAAACAGTTTGTATCTTACAGAGATTTGTTGAAAATGAAGGACCTTGATGCGGTTATGATTGCTTCACCCGACCATTTGCATACTTTGCATCTTGAGGCTGCTGCAAATGCCGGAAAACATATTTATGTTGAAAAACCCCTTGCAATGGAAATGGATAAGCTGAACAAGGCGGTTGATGCAGTAAATAAAGCCGGTGTTGTAGTGCAGGTTGGTACTCAGTTGCGAAGTTATCCAGGAACAGCAGGTGCCCGTGAGTTTTTCAGGCAGGGTAATATCGGAAAATTGTCAAGGGTGGAGGAGTGCCGAAACAGCAGGATACCGTATTGGTACGGTTATATCAGGGATGTGAAGGAGGAAGATGTTGACTGGAAAGAGTTTTTGGGCGACAGGCCTTACAGACCGTTCAGTTCCGACCAATATTCTGCATGGTACGGATATTATGATTTTTCACACGGGCCTATTCCCAATCTGGGTGCTCATTTTATTGATATTGTTCATTTTGTAACAGATGCCGGATTTCCTGAATCATGTGTTTGTGTTGGCGGAATATACACCTGGGAAGATGAGCACAAATTTACCAATCCTGATTGTATTCAGGCCACATGGACTTATCCTGAAGGATTTATGGTGAGCAGCTCAAATAATCTTGGTAACGGCAAAGGCAGTTTGAAAAACTTTTATGGTGATAAGGGAACCATAAGAATGGATAATTGGAATGAACCTTATTTCAGCAGCGAAAATTCTGCAAGGGGAGAAAGTTCAGTTAAGGGCGAAACAGCAATTGAAAAAATTGATGTTCCCGACCATTTTTACAACTGGTTGCAGTGTATCAGAAACAATGAAAAGACAGTTGCACCGATTGAAGCCGGTTATCAGCATGCAGTTGCAGTTTTAATGGCAATGAAATCATACGAAACAGGAAGTAAAACAACTTTTGATATTAAAAACAGAAAAATTTTGACAAAATAAAACTGAAAAAAACAGGTGAAAGAGTTTTTAAGATATGGACGGCGCTGAAAAGTTTATGATTTTATCAGGAATTAATTATAAATTTTTGTGATTTTGTCTTAATTTTAATCTGTCTTTTTCTATTTGAAAAAAATTAATAAACATAAATAATACAGTATGGAATCAAAAAAGAAATTTAATCGCAGAGAGTTTATCAATACTTCAGTGGCTGCCGGAGCCGGAGTTATGCTTACCGTACCAACCATTGTTCCGGCAAGTGTGTTTGGTGCCAATGACCGTGTAAATGCGGCGGTGCTTGGACTTAACGGCAGAGGGAAAAGTCATGTAAGCAGCCTTATGGCTCTCAAGAATGTGCAGGTTAAAACCTTGTGCGATCCTGACATGAATATTTTAAAGGAACGTCAGGCTGCTTTCAAAAAGGAGTATAATGCTGAAGTAAAGCTTGAGCAGGATTTGAGACGGGTAATGGATGATAAGGATATTGATGTGGTGAGTATTGCATCTCCGAATCACTGGCATGCACTGACTGTTATCTGGGCCTGTCAGGCCGGAAAGGATGCTTATGTTGAAAAGCCCGGCAGTCATAATATCTGGGAAGGCCGTAAAATGGTTGAGGCTGCTCATAGGTATAACCGCATTGTGCAGCATGGTGTGCAACTGAGAAGTTCACCGGCAGTAAATGAGGCAATTCAGCTTTTGCGCGACGGATATATCGGTAAAGTTTATATGGCTCGAGGGCTTGTTTACCGCTGGAGGCCAAGTATCGGCAATCAGGGCTTTGAGCCTGTTCCGGAAGGACTTGACTATGATTTGTGGACAGGCCCTGCGCAAATGCGTCCGTTCACGCGTAATCTGGTGCATTACAACTGGCACTGGCACTGGGATTACGGTAACGGTGATGTTGGAAATCAGGGAATTCACGAAACTGATTTGTGCATGTGGGGGCTTGATGTCGGTTTACCCACCCAGATAACATCAATGGGCGGAAAGTTCCTTTGGGATGATGCCAAGGAGGTTCCCGAGGTTTTGACTTCAGTTTACAACTATCCGAATGAAGGAAAAATAATTCAGTTTGAGGTTCGCCACTGGATAACCAGCTCAGAGGAAGGTATTACCGTAGGTAATATTTTTTACGGCGACAAGGGAATTCTTGTAGTTGACGGTTACGATAAATACAAAACCTATCTTGGACAGAAAAAGGAACCCGGCAAATCGAACAGCGACGGAGGAATTGCCAAAAGTGAATATGACCGCGGCGAGGGCGGAACAACCGGCCATTTTGCCAACTTTATCGAAGCAGTCAGGAAACGTGACAGCTCCATACTGAACGCGCCTGTTGAAACCGCACATTTGTCGTCAGGACTTGCACATCTTGGAAACATTGCATACCGGCTTGGAAGAGTTCTGAATTTTAATCCTGATGCCGAACGTTTTATCAATGACCATGAGGCAGATGTTTTGCTGAAACATAATTATCGCGAACCTTATATTATTCCTGAAAACGTATAATGATATGGAATTAATTCACAGAAGAAGATTTATAAAACATTCATCTATTGCCACTGCAGCCCTGGTTTTGCCGGGGCTGGGGGCAATTTCTTCCTGCGCAGGGACAGGTTCAAAAATGAAGCTGGGGCTGGTTACCTATTTGTGGGGAAAGGATATGGATATTCCTACTTTAATCAGCAGTTGCACCGCTGCCAATCTAAGTGGAGTTGAATTAAGGGTTGAGCATGCCCATGGTGTTCATTTGGGAATGAGCAGGGCTGAACTGGCTGAGGTGAAAAAACAGTTTGATGACAGTCCGGTTAAGGTGGTGGGAATGGGAACCAATGAGGAGTATGATAGTCCTGATTCTATAGTTCTTGAAGAGAATATGGAGCGCACTCGTCAGTGGGTAAGGCTGAGCCAGGCTATTGGCGGAACCGGCGTAAAGGTGAAACCTAACAAGTTTCACAAAGATGTTCCTCATGAAAAAACTTTGGAACAAATCGGACTTGCACTAAATGAACTGGGTGAATATGCGAAAGATTATGGTCAGTTAATTCGTCTGGAGGTTCATGGACGTGGTACTCAGGAACTTCCAAATATTAAAACAATTATGGATCATGTTCAAAGCAAAAATGTAGGTGTTTGCTGGAACTGCAATCCAGAGGATTTGATCGGGCAGGGACTGGAATATAACTTTAATCTTGTAAAAGACCGTTTTGCTGATATTGTTCACGTTCGTGAACTCGATTCGGATGATTATCCGTACGCACAGCTAATGGATCTTTTTAAGAAAATGAAATATGACGGCTGGATTTTGCTGGAGTGCCGTACTGATCCTGATGATAAAGTTGCTGCATTAAAAGAACAAAAAAGGATTTTTGACAGTTTGGTAAAGTAGTCAGAGTATATATAAAAAAGATTGTTTGAGATTAACAGAAAATAAAGTTTCGGATTAAGCTGTTAAAAGCTGATTCCCGGAACTTTATTTTTATTGTCTGAATTGTGAAAAATGAATAAATATAAGTTGTTGAAAATGAGATACATTGTAAAAAATATTTTGTTTATATCGTTTGTATTTTTTCTTTTTTATGCATGTAATTCAAAGAAACAATCTATAGAACATGTGATTTTGATTACAATTGACGGTTCTCATCCAAAATATTACATGGACTCAGGCTGGCCGGCTCCTTTGCTGCAAAAGCTCAAATATGA
>CAZXTX010000009.1:6051-25508 GCA_964643695.1 uncultured Mariniphaga sp.
AATATTACATGGACTCAGGCTGGCCGGCTCCTTTGCTGCAAAAGCTCAAATATGAGGGTGTGTATGCTCCTGAAGGTATTAAAAGTGTGTTTCCGTCAATTACACGGCCATCGCATACATCAATTTCAACCGGTGCCTATCCGGCAACACATGGAATATATTTTAATGCTCCTTTTGAAGGCGGTTCAAGAGACTATCTGTATCACAAGACAATTAAGTCCAAAACCATTTGGGAAGCCGTCAGAGATGCAGGAATGACATCTGGTTCTGTTTACTGGCCCGGCACGGCAGGTGCTCCTATAGATTATAATTTTCCGGTGATGCCTCCCGGAAAAGGTGAGAAAGGAGATCAGATTACTGCTACTGCTCCCTTTATTAACCCAAAAGAGTTACTGACTGATATTGAAAGGGAAACCGGCAAAAAGTTTGGTGCTGAGGATTTAAGTCATAAAAATTTTGCTCACAGTATTACAGTTGCAGAAATTTCAAATTACATTATCAAAAAGTACAAACCCAATTTAATGGCAATTCACTTTTTGGATACCGACCATTATCAGCATGCTTACGGAACTGACAGCCCGGAAATAAGAAATGCGGTTCAGGTGACCGACAGTCTTATAGGCACGGTTCTTCAGACTGTTGAAGAAGCCGGAATTGAAAAATCAACTGCTGTAATCATTCTGGGAGATCACGGCCATATTAACACTAAAGCTGACTTTGCTCCAAATGTATATCTCGCTGAAAACGGTTTAATAGATGAAAACGGCTGGAAAGCAAAATTTAATAGTGCATTTTTATATATGAAAGAGGCAAATGATACTGAAACTTTTGAAACAGTAATTTCAATATTAAAGGAATCACCTGAATATCAGAGAGGTGATTTCAGACTGCTGTACAGGAATGAGTTGGATAAGATGGGTGCAAATCCCGAAGCACTGTTAGCACTTGCAATGAACGAAGGTATTAATATTACTAACAGAATAAAAGGCAACCCTTTTGTACCGTACGAAGGCAATCCTAAAAGCACACACGGCTACGACCCGGCATACCGGTCAATGCATACCGCTTTTATGGCATTCGGCCCCGGTATTTACAAGAATAGAACCATATCCGGAATTGAGCTTGTTGATGTTGCACCTTTGGTTTCACGATTATTAAATTTGGATTTTGAAGCTCCTGACGGAAGGTTGTTTCCAGGAATTATTAGTGAATAGTGTATTCACTGTTTTCCTGTTCTGAAAAGTGTGTAGAACAGCCGCATTGATATATGTGAAAACTCCGAGCTCCTTTTGAAAATATTCATTGTCAGGTTTTGTTTTGTGTAATATCTGAATTCAATTCCGAGCCTGTCATAATTATATCCTGCGCCAATAAATATTCTGGAAGAAGTTGAAAAATCTGATTTATAAACATCGCTGAAAGCAATGTAGGATTCCTTAAAAATCATGTGAGGCACAAATGCAGTTTTTACAAAGAGTTTGTGTTTACTGTCTATATTGAGATAGTGATTTATACCAACCGGAAATTCAACTGTTTTGTAGTTGGCTTCAAAACCTTCATAATCAGACGGACTCGTAAAATTATCCACAACATTTGAAAAATAGGTGTAGTAGTTTGCTTCGGTAAACAGGCTCCATTTGTATCTGTTAAAAGGAAAAATATATTCCAGTTCTGCACCGAATCCGAGGCTACCTTCTTTGGAGAAGACAGTATTTGGCAAAGCATCGCTGAACTCTTCAATTGTAAAGTTCATTATATTGTAACTGATTCCGGGTTTAAGGGCAAGGATTCCTTTTTTTGCTTGCGAGAAATTATAAACTGCATAATCTGCTCCCACGCATTTATTGTAATCAGTAAAGTATTTTACCAGTGATTTTTTTGAATATGTGATTTTTCTGAAGTCAGTTTGTGAATTACAGTTTAAGTCTTCTTTCAGCTGTTCTTTGTATGTGTTGTCATATAATATCTGCCCAATTATGTTGGGACTGACTTCCACAGTAAACATTTTATAAACCAGTGGTTTTATAGTACTGTTATTCACACTGTAAAAAAAGAGAGGTTTTCCGTAGTCGTAATATGAATATAAAGAAGCCTTATTGCTTTCAACAAGTGTATTAAGGTAGGCATGTCCGTCTTCCCATTGGTTGACCGTGTCCTTAACAGACCTTATTACATCAGGTGCCATATTAATTGTAATTAATTCCCGGATGCATTTTAGCTGGTTGTCAATGCCGAATTCTTCAATTTTTGATAATTCAATGTTGGTGACAGTTTTATCGCCTTTTAATCTGTACTGATATTTTGATGTCGTTTCTTCCTGTCCGGTATTTCTGATCTGGCAGTCTGTGCGTTCTTGATTATTGTTTATGATATACCCGTCGTTAAATTTAATTTGGGAGTTAACTGAAAAAGCGATTATTAATAATAAGATGGTTATAAAGAATGTTTTAGTCTTCATGAATTCAATTGATTGAAATTTCACTGTGAAGTTAATAAATTACAGCAAAAAGCTGATTAAAATCAGATGTTTTATACGGTTAGGGTTTTAAGAATCAGGTAATCGGTTTGATTACTGTTTTACATAGTCAGTTTTTTTTCAATATCTTCAACATATTGTCTGAAGTTTTTGTCAGTATCTTTCAGATTATTAACTGTTTTGCATGCATGTAAAACAGTGGCGTGATCTTTATTTCCAATATGGGCGCCAATACTTGCCAGTGAGTGTTTTGTCATACTTTTGGAAAAGAACATTGCGATTTGCCTGGCCTGTACAATTTCGCGCTTACGGGTTTTGTCCTGCAGCATTTCCACCGGCATGGAAAAATAGTCACAAACTACTTTGGAAATATATTCAATTGAAAGTTCCTTTTTTGAGTTTTTAACCAGTTTGTTAATCAGTTTTGCCGTAAGGTCAAGGGTGATCTCTCTTTTATTAAGCATTGACTGTGCAAGGAGTGAAACAAGTGCACCTTCCAGTTCGCGTACATTGTTTGTAACATGTGATGCAATATATTCCAGTATTTCGTCAGAAAGTTCAATACCGTCTTTATATGTGAACTTGCGCAGAATTGACATTCTGGTTTCAAAATCGGGTGTTTGCAAATCTGCCGTCAGCCCCCATTTGAATCTTGAGAGAAGTCGCTGCTCCATTCCTTTGAGCTCAATTGGAGGTTTATCTGAAGTTAAAATAAGCTGTTTGCCTGTCTGGTGTAGATGATTAAATATATGAAAGAAAGTTTCCTGTGTTTTTTCTTTGCCTGCAAATTCATGTACATCATCAAGTATCAGTACATCAATCATTTGATAAAAGTGTAGAAAATCGTTTCTGTTGTTGTTTCTGGTAGCTTCGGTATATTGAGTCTGAAATTTATTGGCATTTACATAAAGAACAATTTTATCCGGCATTTGCTCTTTTACTTCAATTCCTATAGCTTGTGCAAGGTGGGTTTTGCCCAATCCTGAATTACCGTAAATCATCAGCGGGTTAAATGCGGTTCCACCCGGATTGCAGGCAACTGCATATCCTGCACTCCGTGCCAGTCTGTTACAGTCACCTTCAACAAAGTTTTCAAAAGTATTGTCGGGTTTTAATTGCGGGTCAATTTGCAGTTTTTGTATTCCGGGAATGATAAACGGATTTTTTATAGATTTCTTTTCATCAGGCCTCAGCGGAATTGTAAGCGGTTTGTTTTGAATTTTTGTAGTGCTGCTTGTGGGGTAGCTGACTGTGTATGGTGAAGCTTGATCATCATGCATGTTGTTGTTACCCGGTCCCATAACAACGTTGTATTCAAGTTTTGCTCCGTTGCCCAAGACCATGCGTAAAGTTTTTCTGAGAATATCTATAAATTGTTCTTCAAGATATTCATAAAAAAATGCACTTGGAACTTGAATTGTTAATACTCTGCTTTCTAATTTTACTGGCAGTATTGGTTCAAACCAGGTTTTGTAACTGCTTCCCGGAATATTATCTTTAATAATATCAAGACATTTATTCCATGCAGCACTATGATCTTTGTTCATTTATACATATTGGATTATGAGGTTTATAATATACGTTTTTTTAATTCCCAAAAGCAAAAATTGTGAAAAAAAAGGTAAAAAAAAAATTATTTAGCTATTGTTTTTCTCAATAATATTATATGGTTTTCAATCTGAGGGAATTAGATGTGATAATTTATTTGATTTTTTTATCGCCCTGACTATCAGTATGTTGTTTATAATGATTTGATAGGTAGAAAGATAACTGGTAGGTAGTGTTGGGGATTTTTTAACACTGGATTAATTTATCTCTCTGAATCGATAAATCAGTGTTTTGATTTTAGTGCTTTTTCCAATTTTATTAACCGTCCGTTTTTGAAAGCTGTTATGGTTGCATCGGGAAATTTCTTTAAAACTTTTTCATGTGTGTTTAGAATTTTGGAAAAAGAATTTGATGAGCCGGTAAGATAACTGTATGCTCCGCTAACTTCATATTCTTCTATTTCACCCAGGCCTTTGAAAATTTCTGCCTCGGTTGACAAACGGTTCTCACTTGACAGAATGTGTATTTTAAAGATTATGTTGTCAGAAGATTCTTCATGAGAATTGATATATACTTTCCTGCCAAGGTCAACCGCTGAAAATTTCAGATATCTCTCGGGATTTACTCTGATGTCATTTGTAAGCATGCTCAGGTTACCGCTGAGTATGTTTAAATTTTCATAAATCTGAGTGTCGTTTAGCAAAAGTCCGGCTGTGTTATCCGAACTTTCAAGCCTTGCAATAACATCATTAATCTTTTCGGTACTTTCAGAAATGTTTTTAAGTATGTGTGAGATTGGATACTGTAATAAAGAATCGCTCAAAGATGAAAGGTTCTTCATAGTGCTTTTAAAATCTTCGGTACTGTTGCTGATTTCTGTTGTGATATTATCGAAATTGGTTATAATTCTTTCAATATTATCTTTTTTGCCGGCAACAAGACTTTGAAAATCAGCTGTTGTTTTTTCAATGTTATATATAGTCTGATTTATATTTTCAAAACTTTCAGATAAGTTTTTACGTGCATCTTCGTTAAAAATTACGGTAAGAACAGTAATAGCAGAGTCTAATGAGCCGAGAAGCTCTTCTGCCTTGTTTTTAAGAGGAAGAACCTGCATGCTGACCTGCTCTTTTAAATCGCTTTCCACATCACCTGGTATGGTGTCGCCCGGAGTGTAAAAACCTTCTTTGTCGCCGAGGTTGATTTTTATAACACGTGTTCCCATCAGGTCGCTGCTGATAATCTGAGCAACTGTATTTACAGGCAGTTTAATGTCTGAATCTATTGTAAAAGAGACTATAAGCCTGCCGCTGTTGTCAGGTAGGAATGAAATGTTTTTTACTTGTCCGATTTTATGACCGCTGAGTAAAACATCGTTTGAACTGGTTAAACCTTCAATCCGGTTGTAAACCACATTATAAGTATTGCTTTTTTTAAAAATGTCATTTCCTTTCAGATAGCTTAATCCCCAAATAAGAATTGCCAGAGATGCAACAATCAGAATTCCAAGTTTTGTAAATTTTGAAATTTTCATTTCACAAAAATTTTATGAATCTTAAAAAGTATGACAAAATTAGGGATTTCCTGCATGAATAATTATTTTTTTTGAAATAAAAATCTATTTACAGCTTTTTAATTGCTTCTTCAACCGGAATTTGTCTGTTATTTTCGAAGGCAACCACAAAAGCATCTTTAAATTTGGCTCTGAGTCGTTTTTGTTCTTTTTGGGCTTCGTTTACAGTTCTAAATTCTCCGCAGTAATATTTATATGAATTTTTGCTTTTAATCATAAAAACTTTGTTTTCATTTTTAAAATTTTTGCTGTTTATCTCAATCTGTGAACTTAAAGATGCAATTTGAACTGAAAAAAATATGTTGTTTGTTAAATTATGACCGGAATTGTTGAGTTGTGTATTTTGTACCGTTGATTCATTATTTTGTTGAGACGAAGATTCTGTTGTCAGATTAAAGCTGCTGCGTGCTTCAATTTTATTTTTGTAATTGCTGAATGCATTAAAAATTGCCGAAGCAAGGTGTTCCCTTCCGGCACTGCTCATTAAATATTCTCTTTCGGCAGGATGATTAATAAAACCGGCTTCAATTAATATACCCGGCATTGCTGTTTGTCTGAGTACCAAAAAACCGGCTTGTTTTACACTCCGGTCAATACGTTTAGCCTTATCTCTGAATTGATCCTGAACCATTGATGCGAACATTGCGCTTTGTTCAAGATATTCATCCTGAACCAGTTCAAACATGATGTATGATTCCGGGGAATTGGGGTCAAAACCCTCGTATGTTGCATGATAATCATCTTCTAACAGAATTACCGAATTTTCTTTTTTTGCTACTTCCAGATTGTCTTTGCTCCGGTGCTGACCGAGAATATATGTTTCTGTTCCCTGAACGGTTCCGCGCTCAACCGAATTTACGTGAATGGAAATAAACAGATCGGCCTTGTTTTTATTGGCAACAGCTGCTCTTTGAAATAGCGGAACAAATATGTCGCGGTCGCGTGTGTAAATTATTTTAACATCAGGATAACTGTTTTTGATATGATTTCCCAGTTTCAGTGCAATATCAAGAACAATATCCTTTTCACGTGCTTTGCCTGATACAGCACCCGGATCCTTACCGCCGTGCCCGGGGTCAATAATAACTGTTTTTAAAACGGGGTTGGAAGAAGATATATCTCTTAGTTTGTTTTCCGAACCGGTTAACCTGTTTGGAAAAAAAATCAGAAAAATAGATATATAAATGAGCAGCTTTTCCATCTGTATGTTGTTTCTTCGGCAAAAATATAAATATTAGTATTATTTTACATTTATTAGGGCTGTGGTATAGCCCTAATTTTTAATTTTGCACCTCAGCCTGAAAATGGTTACTTAAGGCAGAGAACATTTTGTATAAACTTGTATTAACATATTTAATTGCCCTGTTGCCCCTGATTGTTTATAGTCAGGAGGGGGAGCCGGAATATATCAGGCCGGTTTTTTCAGTTTCCGATACTACTGAAAATTTGCCTGCACTGCGTGATTCTGTTTTTAATTATTTTGAAACAGACACAATTTCATCCGACACAATAAAGATTCAGCGGCCAGATTCGCTGAGAAAGGAAAAGCCGACGTTTATTGAAGCCCCCATTGATTATAATGCTGAAGACTCAATTATAGGTTCATTTGACGGGCAGAAGGTGTATTTATACAACAACGCAAAAATAACATATCAGCAGATCGAACTTACAGCTTATTTTATAGAACTTGACCTTGATACAAAAGAGGTGTACGCCGAAGGTATGATAGATTCAACAGGAACACTTGTGCAAAAACCTGTGTTTAAGGACGGAAGAGAAGAGTTTGAGTCGAAAACGCTTCGTTACAATTTTGAGTCTGAAAAGGGAATCATTACAGATGTGGTTACACAGCAGGGTGAAGGTTTTGTCCATAGTGAGCGAACAAAAAAGATATCAAAAGATGCATTTATTCTGAAAGATGGTAAATATACAACCTGCGATGCAGATCATCCTCATTTTTACCTGCATCTTACAAAAGCGAAGGTTATTTCCAACAATAAAATAATTACCGGGCCTGCATATATGGTTCTTGAAGATTTTCCAATCTATTTTCCGATACTGCCATTCGGATTTTTTCCCAATACCCCTACTTATTCGTCAGGAATTTTAGTGCCCGGCTATGGTGAGGAAAATAACAGGGGCTTCTTTCTGCGCGATGGCGGATATTACTGGGCAGCCAGCGAGTATTTTGATCTGGCTGTTCGCGGTGATATCTATTCGAAAGGCTCGTGGGCAGGAAAACTGAATAGTAATTACAGAAAAAGATACAAGTATAACGGCGGTGTAAATTTTAGTTATAACGTGAATGTTTATGATGAGGATTCTCCCAAAATGCCACAGTTTTCCGTTAACTGGAATCATAGTCAGGATGCAAAGGCAAATCCGAACCAGACTTTTTCTGCCAGTGTAAACCTTTCGAGCAGCGGATTTGACAAGCAAAATGCTATTTCCAGCGACAGATATCTGCAAAGTCAGAAGTCTTCAAGTATTTCATTTTCAAAAAAGTTTGAAAATTCGCCATATAATTTATCGGTAAACCTTCGCCATTCACAAAATTCACGTGATTCATCAATCACACTCTCAATTCCTGAAATGACTTTCAGTATGGGAAAAGTTTATCCGCTAAGAAAAAAAGTAAGGGCAGGTTCATTAAAATGGTACGAAAAATTTGGTGTCAATTATACCGGAAACCTTCGTAATTCAATAACCGCACACGAATCTGAAGTTCTGAAAAAATCTCTTGCCCGCGATTGGAAAAACGGTATCCGCCATAATGTTCCGATTTCGCTTCCAAGCTTTAACTTGCTGAATCATATAAACTTCAGCCCGGGTTTTAGTTATAATGAGAAATGGTATTTTAAAAAGTACGATTACGAATATGTTGAAGACGGAGATTTTAACAATTTTGGAAATATTCCGCGAACAGTGAGGGTGGATACAATTTCCGGTTTAAACAGAGTTTATGATTATTCGTACAGCGTGAGTGCATCCACAAATGTTTACGGAATGTTTTTACCGCTGAATCCAAACTCAAAAATCAAAGGAATCAGGCATAAAATGACACCTTCACTGAGTTTTAGTTACCGTCCTGATTTTGGTCAGGAAAAGTTTGGTTACTGGAAAGAAATTAAGGTTGATACCACCGGAAATGTCCGTTATTTTGATATTAATGACGGCGGAATTTACGGAGGTTCACCGGGGAGGGGTGCTTCGGGTGCAATCTCCTTTTCGTTAAATAACAATCTTGAAGCAAAAGTTCTTGAGACACTGTCTGATACGACTCAAACCGATGAGAAACAAAAGTATAAAAAGGTGAAAATTATTGATAACCTGAGTTTAAGTACTTCATACAATCTGATTGCCGATTCACTCAATTTGTCGCCAATAAGTTTGAGGGCACGAACAACAGTAGCCGGTGTAAGTATAAATATGGGCGGAGTGCTAGACCCTTATATGACAGATAAGAATGGTGTAAAAATTCATAAATATGCATGGAATGAACGTAAGGGAATTGGCAAAGTTGGAAGGCTGACAAGTGCCAATCTCTCTTTTGGTATGAATTTTAGTTCTAAAAAGGGAAAGGAGCAGGCAGATAAAAATCGCGAATTAATTGACGAGGAAAATATTCTGCCGGGCGATTATATTCAGTATGCTGATTTTAATATTCCATGGGATTTTGGTTTTGATTACAGCTTTAACTATGCCGGTCCCAGACGTCCTTCCGAAAAGGGCAGGATTACCCAGACGCTTGGTTTGCGCGGAAATCTGAATCTTACAAACAAGTGGCGTATCAGTGCCAATACCAATTATGATATTCAGGCGGGACAGTTTTCTTTTACAACTTTTAATGTCAATCGTGATTTGCACTGCTGGTCAATGGCATTTAACTTTGTGCCGTTCGGATACATGAAAAGCTACAGTTTTACAATTAATGCAAGCTCAGCGATGCTGCGTGATTTGAAAATTCAAAAGCGGCAAAGTCATTACGATAATTTTTAATATTGGATTTAATGAAAAAAATAATTTCCACAGTTAATGCACCTAAGGCAGTCGGGCCATACAGTCAGGCTGTTGAGGCAAACGGTACACTTTACGTTTCAGGGCAGATACCTCTCAATCCGGCAACTATGCAGATTGTTGAAGGAGGAATTGAGGAACAGACCCTACAAGTGCTGAAAAATATTGGAGCTGTGCTGGAAGCCGGCGGATATGATCTTTCTGATGTGGTAAAAGCCACATGTCTGTTATCGGATATAAATAATTTTAAGGCAATGAATGAGGTTTATGGTCAGTATTTCACAAAAGAGCCTCCTGCAAGGGCAGCATTTGCAGTTAAAGATTTACCGCTTGGAGTATTTATTGAAATTGAAGTAATTGCCGTAAAAAAATAAGCCCGGAATTATAAAAATCCGGGCTTGTCATTATTTGTTTTAAAAGCTTATTCAGCAAAAACTTCAAATTCCAGATCGATGGAAACATCTTTGTACAACTTGATTTTAGCTGTGTAGTTTCCAACTTCCTTAATACTGTCTTCGGGCAGGGTGATTTGCTTGCGGTCAATTTCAAATCCTTTTTTGTTAATGGCTTCAGCCACCTGAATTGTATTTACTGATCCGAAAATTTTACCGGCAGAGCTTACCTTGGCACCAATTTTAACTTTCTTGTTAACTATCTGCTCGGCAAGGCTCAGTGCTTCTTCTCTTAAACGGGCTTCTTTATGGGCACGTTGTTTTATATTTTCGGCCAAAATCTTTTTTGCAGATACTGATGCAGCAATAGCTTTTTTATTAGGTATAAGATAATTGCGTGCATATCCGTCCTTAACGGTAACAATATCGTCTTTGCTGCCAAGTCTTTCTACATCTTCTAATAATATAATTTCCATTTCAAGTCTCCTTTTCTATTTTAACATATCGGTAACATACGGCAGCAAAGCAATCTGGCGGGCACGTTTTATTGCCTGCCCAACTTTACGCTGATATTTCAATGAAGTTCCGGTGATGCGGCGGGGAAGAATTTTTCCCTGTTCATTCAGAAACCGTTTCAGGAATTCAGGATCTTTGTAATCCACATATTTGATTCCGTTCTTTTTGAAACGACAATATTTTTTCTTTTTAATTTCAACTGACGGTGGTGTCAGATACCTTATTTCACTAGTATTTTTTGCCATTTTTTAAACCTCCTTTTCTGATTTTTCTTTTTGAAGCCTTCTTCTCTTTTCACTATACTCAACTGCATGTTTGTCGAGTTTCACTGTCATAAAACGTATTACACGTTCATCGCGCCTGAAATCAATTTCCAGTTTGGAAATAGAATCAGGACTGGCTTTAAATTCAAAAAGATTATAAAAGCCGGTAGATTTTTTTTGTATTGGGTAAGCCAGTTTTTTCATTCCCCAATCTTCTTCATGGATCATTTCTCCTCCTGCGGAGGTGATGATGTCCCTGAATTTTTTTACCGTTTCCTTTACCTGTGGCTCAGATAAAACGGGAGTACAAATGAAAACGGTTTCATAATGATTCAACATAAACATCAAATTTTAATTAAACAATTTTTTAAATTTTGGAGGCGCAAAAGTATAAATAAATTAATTGATTTCAAATAATTACAGCGGAATATTTCCATGTTTCCTTGGCGGATTTGTTTTTCGCTTGTTTCGCGTCATTTCAAGAGCACCTATAATCTTTTTCCTGGTATTTTTCGGATGAATGATTTCGTCAATATACCCAAGTGAAGCAGCCTTATAGGGATTGGCAAATTTTTCCCGGTATTCGTTAACCGCTTTTGCTTTTTCCTTGTCTGTTAAATTTCTGTGTAATATGTTTATTGCACCTTCGGGGCCCATAACTGCAATTTCGGCAGTCGGGTATGCAAAGTTAACATCGCCGCCAATGTGTTTGCTCGACATTACATCGTATGCACCACCGTATGCCTTGCGTGTAATTACGGTAATTTTTGAAACTGTGGCTTCCGAAAATGCATAAAGCAGTTTTGCTCCGTGTTTTATAATTCCGCCGAATTCCTGTGTTGTGCCGGGTAAAAATCCGGGAACATCAACGAATGTTATTAGCGGAATGTTAAATGCATCGCAAAATCGTACAAAACGGGCTGCTTTAACAGATGAGTTTATATCCAGCACACCTGCCAGATGGGCAGGCTGATTTGCCACAATACCAACAGGATGACCGGCAAAACGGGCAAAACCGCAAATTATGTTTTGTGCATAATTGGGCTGAACTTCCATAAAATGGTTATTGTCGATAACACTTTCTATGAGTTCATGCATATCGTAAGGTTTATTAGGATCGGAAGGTATTAGTTCCTGAAGTTTTTCATCAGTGCGGTCGGATGGGTCAATTGTGGATTTTACAGGCGGATCTTCCATGTTGTTTGAAGGTAGAAAGCTGACCAGTTCACGTATCATTTGCAGCGTCTGTTCTTCATCATCACCTGTAAAATGAGCTACTCCGCTTTTGGAACTGTGAGTAAATGCACCGCCCAGTTCTTCTTTGGTTACATCTTCGTGAGTAACGGTTTTTATAACTTCCGGGCCGGTTACAAACATATGGCTTTTGTTGTTTACCATAAAAATAAAATCGGTGAGGGCAGGGGAGTAAACCGCGCCACCGGCACAAGGCCCCAATATTGCCGAAATTTGCGGAACCACACCGGAAGACCTGACATTGTTGTAAAAAATGTCGGCATATCCGGCAAGGCTTTCCACTCCCTCCTGAATACGTGCCCCTCCCGAATCGTTAAGTCCTATTACCGGAGCACCGTTTTGCAGTGCTATCTCCTGAATTTTTACAATTTTGTCTGCATTTGCACGACTGAGCGAGCCGCCAAAAACAGTAAAATCCTGAGCAAAAACAAAAACCGGTTTGCCGTTAATTTTTCCATAACCGGTAATAACACCGTCACCGGGAATTTTTTTATTCTCCATTCCAAAATCATGGCTGCGGTGTGTTACAAGCTTGTCTATTTCGTTGAAAGTACCCGGGTCAAGTAGTTCCAGAATTCGTTCTCTGGCAGTCTTTTTTCCGGCACTATGTTGTTTTTCAATACGTTCTTCACCGCCGCCAAGTTCGGCAAGACGGTTAAGCTCTTCAAGTTTTTTGTATTTTTCTTTTAAATCCATAAAAATCGTGTTTATTCTATTTCAACAAGAATCTGGTTAGCTTCAACTGTATCGCCCTCTTTTACATTTATTTTTTTAACGATACCGTTTACTGAAGATTTATATTCACTTTCCATTTTCATTGCTGAAATGATAATTACATTTTCGCCCTGATTTACAGTATCACCTTTTTTGACCAAAATTTTAACCACTTTGCCGGGCATTGGCGAAGAGATGTTTTTTTCACTGATTGATGTCCCGTTCGAGCCTCTGTTGATAAGATAACGTGTTTCGGCATCAATAATTTCCACATCAAAGGTTTTATATAATGTATAGGCTGTGTATTTTTTTGCCTGTTTTTTAGGAACAAGTTCAATATTGTGTGAACGTCCGTTTTCAATAATTGAAAAAGTTCCGCGTGGTGTGTGAAGTAAATCTACTTCATAGGTTTTTCCGTCAACATCCACTTCAAGAAGATTGCCGTTTTGCTTTATAAGGTTTACCCAGACAGTACGATTGTTTATTTTAATTTCAACTGGCATATTTCTAATTTAAAAATGATTGATATAGGGAGTTTTTTTCCATCTGCTCTGGGCAGGTGCAAATCCCTGCTGACTGCTTTCCTGAACCTTGCTTATTTTTGAAAGATAGTCGATATATGCTGCAATTACCACCATATCGTCACAGTTGTCGCACTCCGCGTTATCTAAAAGATTTGCCTGGTTTTTTTCGATAAAATGAGTATTGTAATTTCCGTTAATAAAGTCAGGTGAGCTCATTATGCGCTCTAAAAATTTTATTGAGGTTTTAACGCCTGTGATTTTGTATTCGTACAGTGCCCTGCGCATTCTTCTGATAGCTTCATCGCGGTTTCCGCCCCATACAATCAGTTTCGAAATAAGCGGATCGTAATAAATCGGAATTTCATAACCTTCATATACATATCCGTCTGTGCGGACTCCCAAACCCAGCGGCTCGGTTATTTTATATACTTTTCCGGCACTTGGCATAAAATTATTGTCAGGGTCTTCTGCATAAATACGGCATTCAATGGAGTGCCCCCTTATGAATAGTTTTTCCTGACTGATATTAAGAGGTTGTCCTTCTGCAATTTTTATTTGCTGTTTAACAAGGTCGATTCCGGTTACACGCTCGGTAATGGGATGCTCCACCTGAAGGCGTGTGTTCATTTCCAGAAAATAGTAGTTTTTATTATCATCAACCAAAAATTCAATGGTTCCTGCACCTGTATAGTTAACAGCCTTTGCGGCATTAACGGCTGCCCTGCCCATCTCTTCCCTCAGTTCGGGTGTCATTAATGGTGAAGGTGTTTCTTCGATCATTTTCTGGTGACGGCGCTGAACCGAGCATTCGCGTTCAAAAAGGTGAATTACATTTCCATGCTGATCGCCTAAAATCTGAAATTCAATATGATGAGGAGAAGTAATATATTTTTCAATATATACCGAGTCGTTACCAAAAGCTGCTTTTGCTTCAGAACGTGCAGCCCGGACAGCCGACACAATTTCATTTTTGTTGTGAACCAGACGCATTCCTTTTCCGCCGCCGCCGGCAGATGCCTTAATCATTACCGGAAGCCCTATTTCATTAATTGCATTTAGTACATCTTTTTCAGTTTTTACACTTTTCTCGGTTCCCGGAACAACAGGAATACCGGCTTTTATCATTGTTTCGCGGGCTTTGATTTTATCGCCCATCCGGTCTATAACTTCAGGTGACGGCCCGATAAAAATAATTTCCTCATCGGAACATCGTTGTGCAAATGTCGTATTTTCAGAAAGAAACCCGTACCCCGGATGAATGGCATCGGCACCGCTGATTTTTGCTGTTTCAATAATTTTTTCGATGTTGAGATAGCTTTCTGCCGAAGATGCTTTACCTATATAGTAAGCCTCATCGGCATACCTTACATGTTGTGAAGTGCGGTCGGCCTCTGAAAAAACGGCAACTGAAGCAATTTCCATTTCCCTGCAAGTGCGCATTATTCTGATGGCTATTTCTCCGCGGTTGGCAACAAGAATTTTACGAATATGTCTCATTTATGAATTGTCTTTATTAAAAACATCATTTAATAACCTCATTTTTCTGAAAATGTTTAAATGATATTTTCAGTTCAATACCGAAAATAATTTGAAACCGAATAGACATGTCTGAATGTTTGTTAATAATTCTAAAACATATTGCCTGAGGTTGAAAAAATAATATCTGCAATTGAATGATGGAAATTTATGTTCAAAAAGTATAAAAAGATTGATTTTTTTTTTATAATCAATACTGTTACTTTTAAGCCGGAAATATTTACCTTCATGGGCATAAGGCTTTTTATATTTTTATCATTTTTCTTAATTACCTTACAGGTATTTGCGCAAAGCTATGACTATACCCTTTCGGATGATTCGCTGGTTAATTATCATGCGAGCCAAAAAAAAATATATTATTCCACACGTACAGAATTAAAACCGAAAATTGACGGACATCTTGATGATGAATGCTGGCACGGCACCGGTGAGTGGCAGGCCGGATTTGTTCAACAGCAGCCTAATCAGGCTAAAAAACCATCGCAGGATACCCGAATTAAAATTTTATATGACAATACTTATCTTTATGTGGCAATAGTCTGTAATGACAGTGAACCGGAAAAAATTCGCTCTATTCTTGGCAGGCGTGATGAAAATATGGGTGACATGGCCGGCATTGCAATTGACAGTTATTATGACAAACGAACTGCTTTTGAATTTAATGTTACAGCTGCCGGCCAAAAAATTGACCTGATGCATATGGGTGATTATGGTTGGGATTCTAATTGGGATGCCGTTTGGGACGGAAAAGCATCTGTGGGTGATTCTGCATGGTATATCGAAATGCGGATTCCGTTTAGTCAGATAAGATATGCCAATAAGGAGGAACATGTTTGGGGAATGCATGTGTGGCGCTGGATTGACCGGCTGAAGGAAGAGGATCACTGGAAACTTATTCCTGTTGATGCGCCGGCCATGGTGTATATATTTGGTGAATTGCATGGCATCAATAATATTCCCTACAAAAGAAATTTTGAGTTGCTTCCATTTGTAAAAACAAGGTATTTATCCGGTGCAGATGATGATTTTTCAGGTGGATTCGGACTTGACGGAAAAATTGGCGTTACTTCCAATTTTACACTTGATTATACAATAAATCCGGATTTCGGACAGGTTGAAGCTGACCCCTCAATTCTTAACCTGACTTCATATGAGGTGTTTTATGACGAAAAAAGACCTTTTTTTTTGGAAGGGAACAGTATTCTTGAATATGAAGCCGGAACCGATATGCTGTTTTATTCAAGGCGGATTGGAACTGCTCCGGGATACATACCTTATTATACTGATGAGGAAACATTGAAAATGCCCGACCAGACCACTATTTTAAATGCCCTGAAGCTGACCGGAAAAAATAAGTCGGGATTATCATTAGGGATTATTAACAGTATGACATCTTCAGAAAAAGCAGTTATAAGTTCAGATGATGATGTGCGTAAAGAACTTGTTGAACCTTTTACCAATTATTTTATTGGCCGTGTAAAACAGGATTTCAACGAAGGAAAAACCGTTTTGGGCGGAATAGTAACTTCAACAATGCGTAATATTAAAGAAAGTCATTTGGAATATATGGCTGACAATTCGCTTGTGGGGGGATTTGACTTTCAGCATAACTGGCTGAACAGAAAATATTTTGTTGATTATAAAAGTTTCTTTTCAAGTGTTAACGGTACTTCCGAAGCAATTTCATATCTCCAGACGGATTCGAGGCACTATTTTCAGAGGCCTGATGCCGGGCATCTGAATTTTAATGAAAATCTGACGACTTTGCAAGGGTGGGGAGGTAATATCTCAGGCGGAAAAGGTAGCGGCAAGCTCAGAGTTTACGGTTCATTAGACTGGCGTTCACCCGGTGTTGAACTGAATGACCTGGGGTATCTCAGACAGGCGGATTATCTTAATCAGAAACTGAATTTAATATACTGGGTAAGCAAACCCAGGGGTGTTTTGCACAGCTACTATTTTGAAGCCGAGCAGAAGCACAAACGGAGTTACGGCAATGAATTGCTGGGTGATGAACTGTTAACTCATTTGAGGCTTCAGTTTAAGAATCTGTGGAAATTAGATTTGTATGCCGAACGTTCGTTTTATGAAATTGATACCCGGCAGCTGCGTGGCGGCCCGTCACTCAGAATTGACGGTGATACACGGGGTATAATAATTTTACAGACAAATACGAGCAGAAATCTGTTTTTTGGTTTCAGTACAGACTTTTCAGTAAATGATGATAAAATTTCAAAAGTGTCAAATAATGCATTACATGCGCAATTGCAGCTGGGTAACCGGCTTATGCTGATGCTCAGAAATAATTTTGATGTTGAAACAAATTACAGTCAGTTTGTTCCAAAAGGAGGTGGTATTTTTGCATCGCCGGATGATTATATTGTAGGAAAAATTGAGCGCAAAACTTTTTCATCCACCATCAGGGCTGAATTTTTTGCAACTCCCGAATTATCGTTTCAGTATTACGGAAATCCTTATGCTTCTGTAGGTAAATATTCTGATTACCGCATTGTTGCCGATTCAAAATCCAAAAACTTGTCGGAACGGTTTTCTTCTTTAACTGAAAATATTGCCGTAACCGGAGATACATGGCTGATTAACAGTGAATCACTTCCTGTGATGAATCTGACGGACAACAATCCCGATTTCAATTTTCAGGAGTTTCGTTCAAATTTTGTTGCAAGGTGGGAGTATAAAACAGGTTCCACTTTATATTTTGTCTGGACAAATACCCGTTCAAGATATCAGGAGTTTTATGAGCCTTCAATTTTTGAAAGCCTAAAAGGAATTGCCAAAGTTAAGGCAAATAACGCATTTATGCTGAAATTAAATTTTTGGTTTTCCTTATAGGTGAATAATGTATATTTGAGGCCGTGAATCCGGCAAATTACATACCGTTTTACAAGCGCATTTTAAGTCTTGCACTGCCAATTATAATTTCGCAGGTGGGGCAGATTACCGTTTCTCTGGCCGATAATATTATGGTGGGGCATGTTGGTACGGCAGAACTTGCAGCATCATCATTTGCCAATAATATTTTTACTCTCGGAATGTTTTTCGGCATGGGTATAACCATCGGAATGACCCCGCTGGTTGGTAAGGCATTCGGAAACAATGATCATAAACTTGTGGCTGCATGGCTGAAAAACGGATTGCTGACACATTTAAGTACCGGGGTAATTTTAACTGTATTAATTTTTGGTGTCTATTTTCTTCTACCCTATATGGGGCAAACCGAAAATGTTCTCCGGCTGGCACGTCCGTACTATTTATTGCTGTGTGCTTCATATATGCCGTTTATGTTGTTTTTTTCGTTAAAACAGTTTTTTGAAGGTATTGAGAATACAAAAATTGCGATGAAGATTACACTCATTGCCAATGTCATAAATATAGTGGTAAACTATATTTTTATTTACGGTAAGCTTGGGTTTCCCGCACTGGGATTAACTGGTGCAGGAATCGGCACACTTGCATCAAGAATTGCCATGCCTTTGCTGTTTGTATTTTTCATATTAAAAAATCAAAGATTCAGACAATATTTTGTAATTGCCCACAACCGGAATTTTAGTATTAAGAGAATTGTGTCGTTACTGAAAATCGGAGTGCCAATCGGTTTTCAGATTGTAATTGAAATGCTGACTTTCAGCCTCGGGGCAATTATGATGGGCTGGCTGGGTGAAATTCCCCTTGCTGCACATCAGGTGGCTTTCGGGATGATTAGCTTTACATATATGATTCCGCTTGGAATATCTCAGGCAACAACCATAAGGGTAAGCCTTCAGCTCGGGAAAAATGATTATGAATCAATCAGAAAAGCTGTTTATGCTTCCACTCATCTCGTATTGATTTTTATGCTTTTTACCGGAATTATCTTTATTGCATCCAGAAATTTTCTGCCACTTATTTTTACGTCTGACCCGGGTGTTGTGTTAATTGCTTCGGGACTGCTTATTGTAGCTGCATTTTTTCAGCTTTTTGACGGTTTGCAGGTTGTCATGCTGAGTACATTAAGAGGAATGGCAGATGTGCGGATTCCTATGTTTATTGCTTTTGGAGCTTATTTGCTAATCGGACTTCCAACAAGCTATATTTTTACTTTTATACTCAATTCGGGGCCGCGTGGAATCTGGTATGGCTTTATGGTGGGGCTGGGAACTGCCGGGATTCTATTTTATATGCGTTTCAGACGTATAATACCGATTGGGAAAATATAATAGACCAATTATCGCTCTGCTCAATTGTTCTAAATATTTTAACCATCGGCATTAACGATTGTAAATTTACAAAACAGTTTGGACTATTTTGTAAATACAATTCGTATAATTATTTCAAAAAAAGCATAAAAAAACGGGTTACCGCTGGTGGTGATAACCCGATTGTTCATAGCTTAGTTTAGTCAGACCTGAATAAATATTGGCTTAACAGAGAAAAGGTAGTGTTTCAAATAACATTCAGTTTACATTGTCTTAAAACTTTGCTAATATACTATAAAAATAAGTTCTTTTTAAAAAAATATAAAAAAATATTAATAAGTGTTAATAATTGTGTTTTGTCTTTTGCTTAATGTTGTGTGATACAGTCTATTATTTGTTTTGTTATTAACAGCTTTTTTTAGTGTGATTTTTCGAATGATTTAGATTAAAA
>CAZXTX010000010.1:0-2844 GCA_964643695.1 uncultured Mariniphaga sp.
TTTTATTGGTTTAGTTAGATGAAAAGGATGGGTGTTGACCCGTCCTTTTTTTTTGAACTATTTTATAATCAATCTAATAAATATTTCATGATTTCCTGAGGATACTCAATATCAACCAAAAAAAGAGCATGTGCAGCGGCTGAAGCTCCTGCTGCTCCACGGTTTTTAGCCTCAATAATTTCTTTAAATCCTTCTGAAGACAATTTTCCTCTTCCTGCTTCGAGCAAAGTTCCGACAACAGCCCTCACCATATTTCTTAAAAAACGATCGGCTTTAATTGTAAAAACCAGTTCGGTACCGTTTTTAGTCCATTCTGCCTTATAAATTTTGCAGTTATTTGTTTTTACATCGCTGTGCAACCGGCTGAAGCTGGTAAAATCAGAATAATCAAAAAGTACTTTTGCAGCTTCATTCATTCTTTCAATATCCAGAACACTATTGTAATAAAGTGCTGTTTCTGTTTTAAACGGATTTTTTTCGGTAACCACATAATAGTTATATGTTCTTGAAACAGCACTGAAGCGTGCATGTGCAAAATCAGGCACTTCCCATATTCTTTTCACTGAGATGTCATTTGGAAGAAATCCGTTTAATTTATATATAAGCTTGCCGAAATCAACTATTCTTTCAGATAAATCAAAATGCATTACAAAAAAAGAGGCATGTACGCCGGCATCGGTTCGGCCTGCACCGGTAACAGAAACCTTTTCCTGCAAAACGGTTGAAAGGGCATTTTCCAAAACCTGCTGAACAGAAACAGCATTTGGCTGAATCTGCCAGCCGTGATAATTTGTTCCCTTAAAACTTAACTGTGCAAAGTATCTGAACATCTGATTACATTTGAAATAACAAAATAACTTATACCGATTGTAAACTTACAAAACAGTTTGGACTATTTTGTAAATACAATTCGTATTATTTTCCGACAATAAACAGTATGAAAGTTTGTCAGTCTTTTAATTAAAAAGAGTACATTTTTTCATGATTAGTGACTCCGACAACTGACAATCAGTCACTTAACATCCAAAAAGCAATTAAAAAGCCTCTATGGTATTTATTTTGACAATTGATAACCGAAAGTTAAACAATGTAAAATAAAAATTATAGGAGGATTTAATTATGGCACTTATCAGAAAAACAGACAGTTATTTACCGTCATTTTTTGACAGATTTTTAAACAGTGATTTAATCGACTGGAATCTTACCAATTATTCAGAACCCAACACCACACTTCCGGCTGTTAATGTAAAAGAGACAGTTGACGAATATGTGTTGGAAGTTGCGGTACCCGGAATGAATAAAAAGGATTTCAAAATTGATTTTCATAACAACGTTCTTACGATTTCTTCTGAAAAACAGGAAGAAATCAAAAAGACAGAAGAAACCGGTTACACGCGCAGAGAGTTTTGCTACCAGTCTTTTCAGCGTTCATTTACAGTTCCCCGCAATGATATTGACGGCGACAAAATCAGCGCAAAATACACTGACGGAATTCTCAACGTAATTCTTCCGAAACGTGAAGAAGTAAAGCCAAAGCCGGCAAGAGAAATTAAAATCTCATAACAAAACACAAAAGGCTGTCTTATCCGACAGCCTTTTTTATGCTATAACAAATTAAAATACTGAAAAAACGGAAAAGGATTAGCTCTCTTTTTGTTTTTTACGGTAACACTTAATCCACCCTGTTTGAAATCTGACAGGCAGTTTATTTTCCTGAATATGCCTTAATACAAGGGTAAACATATTAATATGAAGCGGGAAATCAATATTTTGATTTTTCAGTCTAAGAACCTCAGTGTCATTTATTTTCCAAACCAGTAAACCACCATTTTTTTCAAGTGTAAAAATATACCACCTGCCTCTTTTCAAATTATAAATATTAAGTCCTTCAATTGTCAGTTTTCCTTTATTTGTTTGTGATGAAACTCCGATTCTGTTTTTTGCACCCATTTCAAGCAAATAGATACCCGGAAACTTTTGCTCACCCTGCAAAACAAAAGAGCTTACTGTCTGCTTTACCGGTTCAAATTTTATTTTTGCTTCAAAAATTCCGTTTTGCTGCCAAAAACTTTTATCGGTTCCGGCTATTCCTGATGTATAATCAAATTCAGCCGGACTAAAACCCCCGGGCATTTTCCAAACAAGTCCGTTAATTTTCTCCTTTTTGGTTTCAATAATCATTTTGGATTTACACCGAATATTTTCACCATTGGTGAAATAGTGCAAATCACCGGGCAAGGAATAATTACGGCCAACAGTCTTTTCTGCCTGTACCGGTAAAAACGACCATTTATCCGGATTAAGCTTTTCAGATTTAAAATCATCCTGAAAACTCACTTCCCACTCTGTAAAACAATCAAAAGCATCTGTTCCGCTATATTTGAAATACCTAATCAGATGAGGCCTGGTTTTCATTTCAAGATATTTTTGTTCTTTGGAGTACTCTTCTGATTTCTCCCATTTTCGGACATCTTCAAGCCAGGCTTTTTTATTTAAAAACTCTTCGGAATTCACCAAAACATTAAGCTCATTGTATCTTTTTAATTCAGCAGACCCGGTGGTTTTAAGAAAATTGTGCAATGATGATGATTTTTGATATTTATGGAAAAATTTTATATCATCATTGCCGACAAGCTCCTTAAAGCGTTTCATCGACTTAAAAGCATCTGTTTTTTCAAACTTCTGCTTATCCTTCAGAAATTCTTTACGCTCTCTGAAGGCATCCGACTCTACTTCTGCCTTGAGTTCTTCATATTTTTTCAGCACATAACCTCCGGCAATATTGCGGTATAGCTTTAATTTTTTCGATTTTTCAAATCTCAGATAATTTCTGATTTCTGAATC
>CAZXTX010000010.1:2944-24006 GCA_964643695.1 uncultured Mariniphaga sp.
AGTTTGTCCGAAATCTTAATCTGTTCAAATCTTTTTAACTCCTGTGAATCTTTAACCCTGAAATATTCTTTTATATTGCGGTTTTTCCTGAGACGCTGAAACTCCTTCAAAAGTTTCTCTTCCTCACTCCCTTTAAAACGCAGCTGCTGAATCTCCTTTTTACGTTCAGCAAACTCATTTGATAAAATATATTTTTCAAGTTCAGTAAATTCTTTTAGTTCCTCAGACACATGAACCTGAGTATATTCATCATAATCGTCACGTAACTTTTTACGGGCGATTTCAATCTTTTCAACAGATTTTATTTTGCCTGCAAGTTGATAAAAGAAAATTTTTAATGACATCGGACTTTGTTTTGGTTTTACACATTCAAAATTAGAAATTTAACCTGTTATAATCTAATATATTTAGCGTTCAAAATAACAAATTAAGTTGAAGTTGTTAACAAAAGTGCTTTTCAAAACAGATATTAAAAGTGTGTTGTTTATATGTTTTTAATTGATTAGTTGACATTTAGGCTGATTATAGATAGTTTTAACACATTAAATTTAAAGTGATGATTGCTGATTCGGAATTAATCTTAAACAACGATGGTACAATTTTCCACCTGCACCTGAAACCCGAAAATATTGCAGAGCAAATTATATTGGTTGGTGACCAGGCAAGGGTTGACACTGTTGCCAACTTTTTTGACAAAACAGAATTTTCTGCAAGCAACCGCGAATTCAGGACTGTTACAGGCTGGTACAACGGAAAAAGACTTTCTGTAATTTCCACCGGAATTGGTACCGACAATATTGACATTGTGGTTAATGAACTTGATGCACTGGTTAACATCGACCTTAAAACAAGAAAAATAAAAGGGAAGAAAAAATCACTAAATATTGTCAGAATCGGAACTTCGGGCAGTTTACAGGGTGAAATTCCGGTTAATTCCTGTGTGGTTTCAGAAAAGTCGATAGGTTTTGACGGAATGCTGAACTTTTATGCAAATCGCGAACAATTTTGCGATATGAATTTTGAAAAAGCTTTTAAAGAATTTACCGGCTGGCACAGTTCGCTTCCAACTCCGTATGTAACTGATGCTTCTGAAGAAATACTGAAAAAATTCAACTCTGCTGATTTTATAAAAGGTGTAACCATTTCTGCTCCGGGATTTTATGGTCCGCAGGGACGTATTTTAAGGCTTCAGCTGGCAATGCCGCAGTTGAATGAGCAACTGGAACAGTTTCGATATAACAATCATAAAATCACAAATTTTGAAATGGAATGCTCGGCAATTTACGGATTATCGAAAATGCTGGGGCACCATGCTCTTACGGTCTGCCTCATAATTGCAAACCGTGTGTCGGGAGAGGCAAATGAGAATTACAGACCGGTAATGGAAACACTTATAAAAAAGGTACTGGACAACTTAACAAATTGATGAAACTCCTGAAAAATGAAAAAAAGCAGGTTAAAAGCATTAGTGAGTTTATTGGACGACCCCGATAACCTTGTTTTTGAAACAGTTGAAAAAGAGCTTTTAAAGGAAAGCGATACAATTATTCCGGCATTAGAGCAACACTGGGAGAACAGTTACAGTGAAAAAAGCCAGGAACGAATTGAAAATCTTATTCAAAATCTTCAGTTCAAAAAAACCAAAAAATTGCTACGAAACTGGATTTCTTTGTCAGACAATGATTTACTTGAAGGTTTTATCATTTTTGACATGTTTCAGTATCCCGAAATAAATCCGGCTTTAATCAGGCATAAAATTGAAAAAATAAAAAATGCTGTCTGGCTTGAGCTCAATGACTCACTAACGCTGCTGGAGAAGGCATCAGTATTAAATCATTTCTTATACAATGTTTACGGTTTTTCAATAAACCATAACAACATACACTCACCGCAAAACTGTTATTTAAATCAAATTCTGGAAACCAAAAGGGGAAATCCGGTTTCATTAAGTCTGTTTTATACAATTTTGGCAAGGCAACTCGGTTTATCGGTATTTTTCACAAACTTCCCAAAAAATCCGCTGATTGCCGTAGTTGACTACAATCTTGCTGAAAAGATTCACGGCAAAGATACTTCCGGAGTACTTTTTTACATAAATCCGTCGAATAAGGGGGCAATTGCCAGCAAAAAGGAAATTGATTACCATTTGAAAAAGAATGAATACACTCCTGAAGAAAAATATTCAAATCCGCAGCCTGACACATTTTTCATCAAACGACAGATTGAATGGCTGCTCAACTCATTCAGAAAAACAGGATTTTTGGAAAATGAACAGAGGGCTGCCGAATTACTTTCACTTTTCCATAACGGTAGATGATTTTTATTCAGGCATAAAAAAACCGGCCTGAATCAGTCCGGTTCCTTCAAATATCTTTTTTCAATATTACTCTTCTTTCTTTTCTTCTGCCTCCTCATCCGGAGTTTCTTCCTTTACTTCAGGCTCCTGTTCCTGAACTTCAGCTTTTGGAACTTCAGTTTCGGGTACTTCAATTTCCTGAACTTCAGCAGTTACTTTTTCTGCTTTGGGTTCTTCCGGTTCAACTTCTTTAGATTTTGCAGCAGGAGCAGCTTTTTCAGCAGCAGGTTTAGCCTGCTTTGCAGAAGCTACAGTAGTTTCAGCCTTTTTAGCACTACCTCCGCGGCGTGAACGCCTGCGTTTTGATTTTGTTGTTTCTTCAGCCGAAGCAAGCATTGTTTCATTATAATCCACAAGCTCAATAATGCACATTTCGGCATTATCGCCCAAACGGGTTCCAATTCTGAGAATACGTGTGTATCCTCCCGGGCGATCAGCTACCTTAACAGCTACATCACGAAACAATTCGGAAACTGCATCTTTATTTTGCAAATAACTAAAAACAACCCTGCGAGAATGAGTGGTATCTTCCTTTGCCTTAGTAATAATAGGCTCCACATAAACGCGCAATGCCTTTGCTTTTGCAACTGTGGTGGTAATTCTCTTACTTTCAATAAGTGAACTTGCCATATTTGCCAGCATCGCACTCCTGTGTGCACTTTGACGGCTTAAATGATTGAATTTTTTGTTATGTCTCATTTTTCAATTACTCCTTGTCAAGTTTATATTTACTTATATCCATGGCAAATCCCAGCCCCATACCTTCAAGCAAATTATCGAGTTCGCTTAGTGATTTTTTACCGAAATTTCTGAATTTCAGCAAATCATTACGGTTGTACTGCACCAGGTCACCCAATGAATCAACATCGGCAGCCTTAAGACAATTCAAAGCCCTTACTGAAAGGTCAAGATCAACCAGCTTGGTTTTTAGCAGCTGACGCATATGAAGCACCTCTTCATCAAATTCTTCATGTGCATATTTTTCTTCAGAATCCAAAGTGATTTTTTCATCAGAAAATAACATCAGATGATAAATCAGGATTTTCGCTGCTTCTTTCAGTGCATCTTTCGGGTGAATAGAACCGTCCGTAGTGATTTCGAAAATCAGTTTTTCGTAGTCGGTTTTTTGTTCAACCCTGAAGTTTTCTACTGAATATTTCACTTTTTTAATCGGAGTATAGATAGAATCAAGCGGAATTAATCCGAATTCTGATTCTTCCGGTTTATTTTCAACTGCGGGAACATATCCCCGTCCCTTGTCAATTGAAAGTTCCAGCTGAAGTCTTACATCCGGCTCCATTCTGCATATAACCAAATCAGGATTTAACACGCTGAATCCGGTCATATATTTATTAATGTCGCCGGCAGTAAACTGTTCCTGTCCGAAAATAGTGACAGTTACTTTTTCACTTTCAAAATCTTCTACTTCATTTTTAAACCGGATTTGTTTTAAATTCAGTACAATTTCGGTAACATCTTCAATTACCCCTTTTATTGTAGAAAACTCATGATCAACACCCTCAATTTTTACACTAACAAGTGCATATCCCTCAAGTGATGATAACAAGACACGCCTCAGGGCATTACCAACGGTAATACCATATCCGGGCTCAAGCGGACGAAATTCGAAAATTCCGAATTTATCATCCGATTCAATCATTATCACCTTATCGGGCTTCTGAAAAGCTAAAATTGCCATAATAACCTAAGTAAATTTTTTATTTTGAATACAACTCAACGATAAGTTGTTCTTTGATATTTTCAGGTATTTCATTTCGTTCAGGCACATTCAGGAATTTTCCGGCCATCTGGTCGCTATCCCATTCCAGCCATTCATAACGTGTTCCCCTTCTCGAATGCAATGAGTCTGTAATTTCTTCCATCGCTTTTGATTTTTCCCTTACCCCCACAACATCTCCCGGTTTTAAAAGATAAGATGGAATATTAACTACTTTTCCGTTTACAACAATATGTTTGTGTGTCACAAACTGACGGGCAGCATCCCGTGTTTTTGCAATTCCCAGTCTGAAAACAACATTATCCAGTCTGGATTCCAGTAACTGAAGCAAAACTTCACCGGTAATTCCTTTTGATGAGTTAGCCTTTTCAAACAGTTTGCGGAACTGCCTTTCTAAAACACCATAGGTATATTTAGCTTTTTGTTTTTCTTTAAGCTGCAACCCGTATTCTGAAACTTTTCTCCTTCGTGATGACATTCCGTGCATTCCGGGAGGATAGTTTTTATGTTCAAAAACTTTGTCGGGGCCAAAAATAGGCTCACCGAATTTACGGGCAATTTTAGATTTTGGTCCTCTGTATCTCGCCATTACCTTTGTTTTAAAAAATTAAACACGTCGTCTTTTAGGTGGTCTGCATCCATTATGCGGCAATGGGGTAACATCAACTATTTCGGTTACCTGCAGTCCTACCGTTGCCAATGCTCTGATAGCTGATTCACGTCCGTTTCCGGGTCCTTTCACAAAAACCTTCACTTTGCGCAAACCAAGGTCATAAGCAGTTTTTGCACACTCTTCGGAAGCTACCTGAGCTGCATACGGAGTATTCTTTTTTGATCCCCTGAAACCTTTTTTTCCGGCTGACGACCATGAAATTACTTCGCCATTCATGTTACTGAGCGTAATAATAATGTTATTGAATGATGAATGGATATGAGCCATTCCGTTGGCATCAACAACAACTACTCTCTTTTTACTTGCTACAGTCTTTTTTGCCATAACTCAATTACATTATTTAGTTGCTACTTTTTTATTTGCAACAGTTTTGCGTTTTCCTTTACGCGTACGGGCATTGGTTTTTGTGCTTTGTCCGCGTACCGGCATTCCGATACGATGACGTATTCCACGGTAACAACCTATATCCATCAGCCGCTTAATATTCATCTGTACTTCTGAACGGAGTTCTCCTTCAATTTTGTACTGACTGCTGATAATATTTCTGACTGCCCCAAACTGATCATCATTCCAGTCCTTAACTTTCAAATCCGGATCAACACCTGCCTCTTTCAGGATAGTATTTGCCCTGCTGCGGCCAATACCATAAATATAGGTAAGAGATATCTCACCTCTTTTGTTATCCGGAATATCAACACCTGCTATACGTGCCATATAAATTCTTTTTTTCTAATTAAAATTATCCCTGACGCTGTTTAAATCTGGGATTCTTTTTGTTAATTACATATAAGCGCCCTTTACGGCGAACAATTTTACATTCCGCACTGCGCTTTTTTACTGAAGCTCGCGTTTTCATTATAAATTCATTTAATTTTTATACCTGAACGTGATTCTGCCTTTTGTCAAATCATAAGGCGACATTTCGACTTTAACTTTATCTCCGGGTAATATTTTTATGTAATGCATTCGCATTTTGCCTGAAATATGGGCAGTTATTACATGTCCGTTTTCAAGTTCAACACGAAACATTGCATTCGACAATGCTTCTATTATTGTTCCGTCTTGTTCTATTGAAGACTGTTTTGCCATAAAAAATTCACCTTTTTAAAATTAATTATACAAAAATATAGCTGTTACTATCGCTTTTTAACAAATTTTGCAAAGATAACTGTTGCTTTTCATTTTGCATAATTTAAGTCACATCTCACTTAACATTGACTTTTAAAACACTTTTTCACGTTAAAAACCTCCGCCTGCGCGTCCCTTAATCCGTCCCGATTTTGTCAGTCCGTCATAATGACGCATCAACAGGTGGCTTTCAATTTGCTGCAGCGTATCTAAAATTACCCCTACAAGAATCAGCAGTGATGTACCTCCGAAGAAATATGCAAACTGCTGATTAATGCCAATCATCATTGCAAATGCCGGTAAAATGGTAATAATTCCAAGAAAAATTGACCCCGGCAAAGTAATTCTCGACATAATAGTATCAAGGAATTCGACTGTCTTTTTTCCAGGTTTCACTCCCGGAATAAATCCGCCGTTTTTCTTCATATCTTCTGCCATTTGAGTAGGATTAACGGTAACTGCCGTATAAAAATAGGTAAAGGCAACCACCAGCAAAAACTGCACAAAATTATACCAGAAACCGGTAATATTTGACAATGCAGCTGCAACACCCCTCAAATTTTCAGAATTTGCAACACCCACAATTGTTAGTGGCACCATCATAATTGCCTGTGCAAAAATAATAGGCATAACACCCGCAGCATTAACTTTTAACGGAATATACTGACGTACTCCTCCGTATTGTTTGTTTCCCACAATTCGTTTTGCATACTGCACCGGAATTCTGCGTGTTCCCTGAACCAGCATAATGGATGCAATAAACACCAAAAACAGGATAACAAACTCAATAAGGAACATTACAAGGCCTCCGCCCTGCTGGCTGATTCTGGAAGCAAATTCCTGAACCAGAGCCTGTGGCAGCCTAGCAATAATTCCAATCATAATCAAAAGTGAAATACCATTACCGATTCCTTTATCGGTAATACGTTCACCCAACCACATCACAAACATTGAACCTGCCGTTAATATAACCACCGACGACACGGTAAACAATGCCCCTTTAAGAGCAAATGCCGTATCGGGCAGCTGATAATACAGGTTTGTCAAATATGCCGGCGACTGGAAAATCAAAATTACAACTGTAAGATAACGTGTAATCTGATTAATTTTTCGTCTTCCCGACTCACCCTCTTTCTGCAACCTCTGGAAATAGGGTACTGCAATGCCTAACAACTGGATTACAATTGAGGCGGAAATGTACGGCATAATTCCTAAAGCAAAAATGGAAGCCTGAGCAAAAGCTCCTCCCGAAAACATGTTAATCAGCCCCAGCAATCCATCAGAAGTCTGACTTTGAAGGTTTTGCAGCTGTGCCGGATCAACACCGGGAAGAGACACGAATGAACCCAGCCTGTATATTAACACATACAACAAGGTGGTTCCGATTCGAATTCTCAAATCTTCAATCTTGTAAATATTCTTTAGGGTTTCTATAAATCGCTTCATTGCAGTTTAAAGTATTTCAATTGTTCCTTCAAGTTTTTCAATAGCTTCTCTGGCACTTTTTGAAAAAGCGTGTGCTTTAACATCAAGTTTTTTATTTAATGACCCGCCGCCAAGAATTTTGATTTTATCATTTTTTGAAGCAACTCCGGCACTAACCAAAATTGCTGTATCTATGGCCGAAAGGTTCTTTTTATCTGCCAGTTGCTGTAAAACATCAAGGTTAATTGCCTTGTATTCAACTCTGTTAATATTTTTAAACCCTGATTTTGGTACCACGCGCTGCAAGGGCATTTGTCCGCCTTCGAAACCAATTTTTCTTGAATATCCCGAACGCGATTTTTGTCCTTTATGGCCACGTGTTGAAGTACCGCCTAATCCTGAACCTTCTCCACGGCCAATGCGTTTGCTCTTTTTGGTAGAACCGGATGCAGGTTTTAGTTTACTTAAATCCATAATCTCTTTTTGTTTGAAATATTATTATACTTCTTCAACTTTCACTAAATGCCCAACTTTTTTGGCCATTCCAATCACCTGTGGTGTTGCTTCGTGTTCAACAGTCTGATGCATCCTGCGCAATCCGAGTGAATCGAGTGTGGCTTTCTGCCTCTTGGTTGAACCGATTCTGCTTTTAATCTGTGTAATTTTTATCTTAGCCATACTTAGTTATCCTTTAAAAACTTTTTCAAGTGTAACACCTCTGTGCTCAGCTACGGTGTAGGCATCTCTCAGTTCGAGAAGTGCCTGCATGGTTGCTTTAACCAGGTTGTGCGGATTTGAAGAACCTTTGGATTTTGCCAAAATATCGGTAATTCCCACACTTTCCAGTACAGCACGCATTGCACCACCTGCCACCACACCAGTTCCGGGAGTGGCCGGTTTTATTAAAACATCAGCACCGCCAAAGCGGGCAGTCTGTTCATGAGGTATGGTTCCATTTAAAACAGGAATTTTAACCAGGTTCTTTTTTGCCGCTTCAACACCTTTTGCAATTGCAGATGTTACTTCGCCTGCCTTACCCAGTCCCCAGCCTACAATGCCGTTTTCGTCGCCAACAACCACCATTGCCGAAAAACTAAAAGTGCGGCCTCCCTTGGTTACCTTGGTAACGCGCTGAATAGCTACAAGTCTGTCTTTTAAATCGAGATCGCTTGTTTTTACTTTTTTACTATTTGTTGCCATAATCCTGTTTAAAATTTAAGTCCTCCCTCACGGGCAGATTCAGCCAATTGTTTTACCCTGCCATGATATAAATAACCATTTCTGTCAAAAACAACATTTTCAATACCTGCCGCAAGTGCTTTTTGGGCAATCAATTTGCCAACAAAAGCAGCCTTCTCGGTTTTAGTACCGCTTTCGGCAGCAATTTCTTTTTCTTTAGAAGAAGCTGCAACAAGTGTTATTGCATTTATATCGTCAATCAGCTGAGCATAAATTTGCTTATTACTCCTGAACACACTCAAACGCGGACGTTCAGCCGTACCGTTTACTATTTTACGAACACGGTATTTTATTCTTTTCCGCCTTTCTGTTTTTGTTAATGCCATAATTACTAACTTTTCAAAAATTATTTAGCAGCTGCTTTTCCTGCTTTACGCCTCAATTCTTCACCAACAAACTTAATTCCCTTGCCTTTGTAAGGCTCAGTTTTCCTAAAAGTTCTGATTTTGGCAGCTGCCTGTCCGAGCAGTTGTTTGTCAAAACTTTTCAGTGTAACTATGGGATTACTTCGCCTGTCAGACACGGCCTCCACCTGAACTTCGGGCGGAAGCTGCAAAAATATATGATGAGAGTATCCCAAAGCAAGGTCTAAAACATTATCTGCAAGAACTTCGGCACGAAAACCCACGCCTACAAGTTCCAGCTTTTTTTCAAAACCTTTGGAAACACCTTCAACCATATTATTAACCAGCGAACGTGAAAGTCCATGCAGTGATTTATGCTTTTTAGTTTCTGCCAGTCTGTTAAAAACTAACTGGTTATCTTTAATTTCGACTTCAATCTCAGGTGAAATCTGCTGCTTTAACTCACCAAGGGGGCCTTTGACAAAAACCATGTTGTTTTCATCAACCTTTATTTCCACTCCTGATGGTATTTCAATTGGTAATTTACCTATTCGTGACATGAACTGTTTCTTTTAATAAACGTAACACAAAACTTCCCCGCCAACATGCTGCTCACGTGCTTCCTTATCAGTAATAACACCGTTTGAGGAAGAGATAATTGCAATTCCCAAGCCGTTGAGTACACGCGGAATACTTTCACTGTCGCAATATTTGCGTAATCCGGGCTTACTTATTCTTTGTAAACCTTTAATTGCAGGTATTTTAGTTTCCGGATGATATTTAAGGGCTATTTTAATATTCCCCTGATATCCTTTATCATCTTCAAACTTATAATTTAAGATATAACCTTTATCCTTAAGGATTTTGGTCAATTCCTTTTTCAGGTTCGATGCCGGTATATCAACCACCCGATGTTTCGCAAGAATAGCATTTCGTATTCTTGTCAGATAATCTGCTATTGGATCTGATATTTTACTCATTACTAAAATATTTTAAAATTACCAGCTTGCCTTTTTAACTCCCGGGATTAAACCTTCGGAAGCCATTTCCCGAAAATTAATCCTGCTGATTCCAAACTGGCGCATATAGCCTTTGGGTCTTCCGGTAAGTTTACATCTGTTATGCAATCTCACCTTTGAAGAATTTTTGGGCAGTTTTTGCAATCCTTCCCAGTCGCCTTCGGCTTTTAGCCGTGCTCTTTTATCGGCATATTTTTCAACCAGTTTTGCCCTTTTAATTTCCCGGGCTTTTAATGATTCTTTGGCCATACAGCTAATTACTTTTTACATTTTTAAATGGCAAACCTAAGTGTTTCAGCAATGCAAAACCTTCTTCATCGGTTTCTGCCGTGGTAACAAAGGTTATATTCATTCCGTTGATTTTATTTACTTTATCCAGTACAATCTCAGGAAACACAATCTGTTCGGGTACACCAAGCGTATAATTTCCTCTTCCATCCATTTTGCTTTCAATCCCCCTAAAGTCGCGGATACGCGGCAGGGCGGCTGCAACAAGACGGTCAAGAAATTCATACATGCGATCGCGACGCAGTGTTACACGAACTCCAATTGGCATCTTCTTTCTCAGTTTAAAGTTGGAAATGTCTTTTCTGGAAACTGTCTGAACAGCTTTCTGACCAGCAATCATTGTCATTTCCTGAGTAGCAATCTCAATAATTTTTTTATCGGCTATTGCTGCCCCCACTCCCTGATTCAGAACAATTTTTTCCAAACGCGGAACCTGCATAACAGAAGTATAGTTAAACTCCTTAATCAGTGCAGGTATTATTTCTTCCTTAAATTTCTTTTTTAGAGTTGGTTCGTATGCCATTACTTAATCTCCTCTCCAGATTTTTTTGAATAACGGATTAATTTTCCTTTACTTTCATCCAATCTTCTTCCGATGCGTGTACGTTCACCTGTTTTTGGATCAACCAGCATCAGGTTTGAGATATGGATTGGTGCTTCCTGTTCTACAATACCACCCTGTGGATTCTGGGCATTTGGTTTGGTATGTTTTTTCATCATGTTCACACCTTCCACAATTGCCCTGTCAGTATTTCTGATTACCCTTAGAACACGGCCTTTCTGGCCTCTGTAGTTTCCGGAAATCACAACCACAGTGTCACCTTTCTTAATATGTAGCTTTTTCTGCATTTTAGAACATTTTTCAATTTACAGTACTTCAGGTGCAAGCGAAATAATCTTCATGTTTTTTTCCCTGAGTTCACGGGCAACCGGCCCGAAAATACGGGTTCCGCGTATTTCACCGGCATTGTTAAGCAAAACAACCGCATTGTCATCAAACCTGATATAGGATCCGTCCTGACGGCGTATCTCCTTACGGGTGCGGACAACAATTGCTTTGGAAACAATTCCTTTTTTCACATCACTGCCGGGAATAGCACTTTTAACTGACACTACAATAGTATCGCCTATTGAGGCGTAACGTTTACGGGTACCACCAAGTACACGGATACACAAAACTTCTTTTGCTCCGCTGTTATCGGCAACCGCACATCTTGATTCCTGCTGTATCATGATTACTTCGCTCTTTCAATTATTTCAACTAATCTCCAACATTTGTTTCTGCTCAGCGGACGTGTTTCCATAATTTTGACCAGATCTCCAATGTTGCAGTCATTTTTCTCATCGTGGGCATAAAATTTTGTTGTTTTACTAACAAACTTCCCATAAATCGGGTGCTTCGTTTTGCGTTTTTCAGCTACCACAATGGTTTTATCCATTTTGTTGGAAACAACCACCCCGATGCGTTCTTTCCTCAGATTTCTTACTTTCTTTTCTTCCATTGCTGAATTAATTCTGTTTTTCACTTAATTCTCTTTGACGCAAAATGGTTTTGAGCCTTGCAATTCTTCTTTTGGATTCTTTGATTTTCATCGGGTTATCCAGTGGTGAAACTGCATGGTTAAAACGAAGGCGAATAAAATTTTCTTTTTCCACCTGTATTTTCTCGACGATTTCTTTTGTCGTCAGTTCGTTAATTTCAGACGTTTTCATTTTTTATTCTCCTTATTTATCTTCAACAAAATCACGCCTTACCACAAATTTTGTTGTAACAGGCAGTTTCTGGGCTGCAAGTCTCAGTGCCTCCTTTGCAAGGCTGAACGGTACTCCGTCGGCTTCAATAATAATTCTTCCGGGAGTAACACGTGCAACAAACGCTTCGGGTGCTCCTTTACCTTTTCCCATACGTACTTCAGCAGGTTTTTTGGTAATCGGCTTATCGGGGAAAATTCTAATCCAAATTTGTCCCTGACGCTGCATATGACGCGTAACCGCGATCCTGGCAGCTTCAATCTGTCTGCCGGTAATCCATGCTTCTTCCAGCGATTTGATTCCAAACGAACCAAAAGCGAGCTGGTTTCCGCGCTGGGCATTACCTTTCATCCTGCCCTTTTGTACTCTTCTAAATTTAACCTTTTTTGGTTGTAACATCTTTTTTTACATTATAAGTGTTATACCATTATTTTCTTCTTCCTCTCCGGCTACCGCCACCCATAGGTTTTCCTCCGGGACGGGTTTGTTTCTGCCCGATATTTGGAGAAAGATCGCGGTTACCATAAACCATACCTTTACAAATCCAGACTTTTATACCAATAAGTCCTGTTTTTGTAAGTGCTTCACCCAAGGCATAGTCAATATCAGCTCTCAGGGTATGCAGCGGTGTACGACCGTCTTTATACATTTCGGAGCGGGCCATTTCGGCACCGTTCAATCTTCCTGAAATCTGTACTTTAATACCTTCGGCTCCCATTCTCATGGTGGAAGCAATAGCCATTTTCACGGCTCTTCGGTATGCCACCTTTCCCTCAAGCTGCCTTGCAATATTGTTTGCAACAATTTTGGCATCGAGTTCCGGGCGTTTAATTTCAAAAATGTTTATTTGTACCTCTTTATTGGTAATTTTTTTCAGCTCTTCCTTCAGCTTGTCAACTTCCTGGCCGCCTTTACCAATAATAATACCAGGCCGTGCGGTATGAACAGTAATGGTAATGAGTTTCAACGTACGTTCAATAACAATTTTTGAGACACTTGCTTTTGCCAGACGGGCATTTAAATATTCCCGTATTTTATGGTCTTCCACCAATTTGTCTCCGTAATCATCACCACCATACCAATTTGAGTCCCATCCTCTGATGTATCCCAAACGATTAGAAATTGGATTTACTTTTTGTCCCATGCACTACTGATTAAGGTTTTGTTCTAAAACATTTTCTTTACGGTCAACATAAATCGTAACATGATTTGAACGTTTTCTGATCCGGTGTGCACGGCCCTGGGGAGCCGGACGGAGCCTTTTCAAAATTCGTCCTGAATCTACGGTTACCGTTTTTACGTATAAATCACTATCCTCCAAGCGTACTCCTTCGTTTTTAGCCTGCCAGTTGGCAATAGCTGAAAGCAGGAGTTTTTCCACCCCGCGCGATGCTTCCTTAGAGGAATATTTCAAAACATCAAGCGCTTTATTCACCTCCATGCCGCGGATAGAATCGACAACGAGCCTCATCTTTCTTGGTGATGTAGGGCAATTTCTTAAAACAGCAAAATATTGTTGCTCTTTATCTTTTTTTCGTTTTTCAGCTGCTAATCTTTTTCTGGCACCCATTCTTCCTTCATTTTAAAAATTAAACGGCAAAATGCCTTATCTTTTTCTACCAGCATGTCCTCTGAATGTTCTTGTAGGTGCAAATTCACCCAGACGGTGTCCTACCATATTTTCGGTAATATACACCGGAATAAATTTATTTCCGTTATGTACGGCTATGGTATGACCTACAAAATCAGGAGAAATTACTGAAGCTCTGGCCCATGTTTTAATTACCGATTTTTTGCTGCCTTCATTCATGGCAAAAACTTTTCTTTCAAGTTTATAATCGATATAAGGCCCTTTTCTAAGTGAACGACTCATAATTTTTTCCCTTTAACTGTTATTTCCTACGTTCTAAAATATATTTGCCTGAAGCTTTCTTTTTTGAACGGGTTTTATACCCTTTTGCAAGCAAACCTTTACGTGATCTCGGATGTCCTCCTGAAGCACGGCCTTCGCCACCTCCCATGGGGTGATCAACCGGGTTCATTGCAACACCACGTACACGGGGTCTCCGGCCCAGCCAGCGTGAGCGGCCTGCCTTACCCGAACGTTCAAGGTTATGTTCAGCATTTCCTACCGTACCCACAGTTGCCCTGCAGGTTGTAAGTACCATACGGGATTCGCCTGAAGGTAATTTAAGCACTGCATATTTACCTTCACGGGAGGTCAGTTGCGCATAAGCGCCTGCACTACGTGCCAATGCTCCGCCCTGTCCGGGGCGAAGTTCAATGTTGTGAACTAAAGTTCCAAGAGGAATATTGGCTAAAGGGAGAGTATTTCCTATTTCAGGTTCGGAACCGGGCCCGCTTTTAATAACTTGCCCTACCTTTAACCCGTTTGGTGCCACTATGTACCTTTTTTCGCCATCTTCATATTTGACAAGGGCGATGCGGGAAGAGCGGTTCGGGTCATACTGAATGGAATCGACAACAGCTGCAATACCGTCTTTATTGCGTTTAAAATCAACAATACGGTATTTGCGTTTGTGTCCCCCACCTATATTCCTCATTGTCATGCGGCCCTGGTTGTTTCTTCCGCCAGATTTCCGCAGGGGCTCCAACAATGATTTTTCAGGTGTAGATGCAGTAATGGTATCAAAGGCACTGATAATTTTATGCCTCTGACCCGGGGTTACTGGTTTTAACTTTCTTACTGCCATTTCTGTTTATTATATATTACTGTAAAAATCAATACTGTCTCCTTCTGCTAAGGTTACAATTGCTTTTTTAAAGGCGTTGGTTTTTCCGGTTATAATACCGGATTTGGTGTATCTTGATTTATTTTTACCACCATAAACCATTGTATTTATTGCGTCAACCTTAACATCATAAAGTGCTTCAACTGCTTTTTTAATCTGAACTTTTGTTGCTGATTTAACAACAATAAATCCGTAACGGTTATACCGCTCCGACTGTTCGTTCATTTTTTCTGTAACCAATGGTTTTATAAGAATATCCATCTTTTAATTACCTTAAAGTTTAAATACTTCTTCTATTTTCTTTACAGAACCTTCAAAAAGAATAATGGTGTTTGCATTCAAAATTTGATAAGTATTTAATTCAGAAGCAGTTACAACCGAGACATCCTGTAAATTTCTGGACGACAAATATATATTATTATTTTCGGCTGGTAAAACGAAAAGTGACTTTTTATCAGCAATTTGCAGATTACTTTTTATTGTCACTATTTCTTTAGTCTTTGGTGCTTCCAGATTAAAATCTTCAAGTACTACTATATTCTTTTCCAATGCTTTATATGACAGAGCCGATTTTCGTGCAAGCTGTTTTACTTTTTTGTTAAGTTTAAAGTCATAACTTCTTGGCCGCGGGCCGAATGTTGTACCTCCGCCTCTGAAAAGTGGTGATTTGATATCACCTGCCCTGGCTGTACCGGTTCCTTTTTGTTTTTTAATTTTACGGGTACTTCCAATTACTTCACTCCGCTCTTTGGCTTTGTGAGTTCCCTGGCGTTTGTTGGCCATATACTGCTTAACATCAAGATATATTGCATGGTCATTTGGCTCAATACCAAAAATCCGGTCGTTCAGTTCAACAGTCCGCCCGGTTTCTTTCCCTTCTATATTCAGTACACTTAGTTCCATTATTTTCTTATAATTACGTATGAACCTTTGGCGCCAGGCACTGAACCTTTCACCACTAATAAATTATTCTCGGGAATAACTTTCAGTACAACCAGATTATCTACTGTAACTGTTTCATTACCCATTCTGCCGGACATGCGTTTTCCTTTAAAAACACGGCTTGGTGTTGAGGAAGCACCAATAGACCCGGGAATCCGCTGTTCGTGCTGTCCGTGGGTACGCTCAGCCATACTAAAGTTGTGACGTCTGATTACTCCCTGAAAACCTTTACCTCTTGAAATTCCGGTAACATCAACATACTCCATTTCCTGAAAAATACCGACATCAACGATATCTCCAAGTTTTAAGTCCTGTTCAAAATCATTTTTAAACTCTGCTACATAACGCTTAGGCGTTGTTCCGGCCTTTTTAAAGTGCCCGAATTCCGCTTTTGTCGTTCTGCTTTCTTTTTTCTCACCGAAAGCGAGCTGTAAAGCATTGTAGCCATCTGTTTCTCCGGTTTTCACCTGTGTAACAACACAGGGGCCGGCTTCAATCACAGTGCATGGGATATTTTTCCCCTCAACACTGAATACGGATGTCATTCCGATTTTTTTTCCAATAATTCCAGCCATTTCGACTACTTTTTTTAATTTATCAAACTTTAATTTCTACTTCAACGCCGCTGGGTAACTCCAGTTTCATCAGGGCATCAATTGTTTTTGCCGTTGAGCTGTAAATGTCGATCAATCGTTTGTAGGAAGACAACTGAAACTGTTCCCTTGATTCTTTATTTACAAAGGTTGAACGCAAAACCGTAAAAATACGTTTATGAGTCGGAAGCGGAATTGGCCCGCTAACAACTGCACCGGTAGATTTCACGGTTTTTACGATTTTTTCAGCCGATTTGTCAACCAGATTGTGATCGTACGATTTCAGCTTAATTCTAATTTTTTGGCTCATTTTGAGTATTCTGTTATAATTAATTATAATAAATGAACTTTCCCCTGTACATTTTCGAGGACTTTTTCTGCTATATTTTTAGGAACTTCCTGATAGTGGCTGAACTCCATGGTTGATGTAGCCCTGCCCGATGATAAAGTTCTCAATACTGTTACATAACCAAACTGCTCGGCAAGCGGAACTTTTGCATTTATAACCTGTGCATTTCCCTTACTTGCAGTTCCTGTAATTTCTCCCCTGCGGCGGTTCAGGTCTCCGATAATGTCTCCCATATACTCATCGGGAGTAACTATCTCCAGTTTCATAATTGGTTCCAGCAGTTTTGGACCTGCCTTTGCCGAAGCATTTCTGAAAGCCTGACGGGCACAAATTTCAAACGACAGCTGGTCTGAGTCAACTGAATGGTAAGAGCCGTCCAGCAGAGTAACCTTCATCCCGTCGAGCGGATAATTTGCAAGCGGGCCGTTTGTCATTGCTTCGGTAAATCCTTTTTGAACCGAGGGAATAAATTCGCGCGGAATGTTTCCGCCTTTTACCTCATCAATAAATTCAAGTCCGCTTTTCCCTTTATCAGCCGGTTCAATACGTACCTGAATATCAGCAAATTTCCCTTTCCCGCCGGTTTGTTTTTTAAACACCTCGCGCAGTTCAACAGGTTTGCTGATTGCTTCTTTATAGGATACCTGCGGAGTTCCCTGATTACATTCAACCTTAAACTCCCTGCGCAGGCGGTCAACAATAATTTCAAGATGCAGTTCGCCCATTCCGCGAATAATTGTCTGCCCCGAATCAGGATCGATACGAACCTGAAAAGTGGGGTCTTCTTCGGCAATTTTCGACAGGCCGGCTGACAACTTATCAAGGTCTTTCTGCGACTTTGGTTCAATTGCTATTCCAATAACCGATTCCGGAAAATCCATACTTTCCAGCTCTATGGGATTTCGGATATCACAAAGTGTATCACCGGTGCGAATATCCTTTAATCCTACCACCGCCCCAATATCACCGGCTTCAAGAACCTCTATCGGATTTTGCTTGTTCGAATGCATCTGATAAAGCCTCGAAATACGTTCCTTCTTACCTGTACGTGAGTTTAAAACCTGCATTCCGGGCTCCATTTTTCCTGAATACACACGCATATAGGAAAGATGGCCGACAAAAGGGTCGGTGGCAATTTTAAAAACCAGTGCGGCAGTTGGTTCTTCCACATTCGCACTCCGGGTTACTTCCTTATTAATAACAGGATTTATTCCGGTAATGTTACCATTATCAAGCGGGCTTGGCAGAAAAGCACAAATTGAATCCAGCAACCGCTGTACTCCTTTATTTTTAAATGCCGAACCACACATCATGGGAATAATTATCCTGTCAATTGTAGCACGGCGTATAACTGTGAGCATTTCTTCATTGGTAATGGAATCAGGATCGTCAAAGTAACGTTCAAGCAGCTCGTCATCCACTTCGGCAACCGACTCCATAAGTTTTCCGCGCCATTCCTGAGCCTGCTCCATCAGTTCCTCCGGGATTTCTTCAAACCTGTAGCTGATTCCCAAATCCTTGTCATCAAACCACCGGACTGTTTTCATTTCTATCAGGTCAATAATACCCTGAAAGTTTTCTTCAGAACCAACCGGTATTTGAACCGGAACAGGATTTGCACCTAATTTTTCCTTTATTTCCTTATATACGTTAAAGAAATCGGCACCCTGACGGTCCATTTTATTAACAAATGCAATTCTCGGAACATTATACTTATCAGCCTGCCGCCATACTGTTTCCGATTGGGCTTCCACCCCGGCCACAGCACAAAACAAAGCAACTGCCCCGTCAAGCACCCTCAGCGAACGTTCTACCTCAACGGTAAAGTCAACGTGCCCCGGTGTATCTATAACATTAATTTTATGTTGAATGTCATTATATTTCCAGAATGTTGTGGTTGCAGCCGAAGTAATTGTTATTCCTCTTTCCTGCTCCTGCTCCATCCAGTCCATGGTTGCAGATCCGTCATGTGTTTCACCCAGGCGGTGTGTTAATCCTGTGTAAAACAATATGCGCTCTGTAACAGTGGTTTTTCCGGCATCAATATGAGCCATTATACCAATGTTCCTAGTATATTTCAGATCCTGCTTAACCATATAATATTATCAGTTTATCCTTAACCAAAAAGTCAAATTCAGAGGTCAAACTAAAATCTGAAATGTGCGAAAGCACGGTTTGCTTCAGCCATACGGTGTGTATCTTCTTTTCTTTTGAAAGCTCCTCCCTCACCGTTGTATGCAGCAACTATCTCGGCAGACAGCTTGTCTGCCATGGATTTACCGGAGCGTTTACGTGCAAACAGGATAAGATTTTTAATACTTATTGCCGTTTTTCTTTCAGGTCTGATTTCCATTGGAACCTGAAAAGTGGCACCACCCACGCGGCGGCTTTTTACTTCAACGGCAGGAGTGACGTTTTCAAGAGCTTTTTTCCATACTTCAAGCGGTGTAACTTCAGCATCCTTTACACGCTTTTCCACTAAATCCAGTGAATCATAAAATATGGTATAAGCCTGTGACTTTTTTCCGTCTTGCATCAAATCGTTGACAAACCGGGTTACCAAAGTATCATGAAACTTCGGGTCCGGTAAAAGAATTCTCTTCTTTGGTTTTGTCTTTCTCATTTTCTTTTTTCACTTAGTGTCATTTAAATTGGCTGCCCCAAGGCGGTCTTCAGTATATCTCCGGCAAATTCCGACAGATTTCCTTACTCAACCAAACCACTGTAAATAACGAGTTTATAAATATTATTTTTTTACTCTTTAGGTTTTTTTGTACCATATTTTGAACGACGCTGTGTACGTCCTTCAACACCGGCTGTATCAAGAGCTCCGCGCACAAGATGATAACGCACCCCGGGAAGGTCTTTTACCCTGCCGCCACGTACCAATACAATGGAGTGTTCCTGAAGGTTGTGTCCTTCACCCGGAATATAGGCATTAACTTCTTTACCGTTGGTAAGCCTCACCCTTGCAACCTTACGCATTGCCGAATTAGGCTTTTTTGGTGTTGTGGTATAAACACGAACACACACGCCACGTCTTTGCGGACATGAATCAAGGGCAGGTGACTTGCTCTTTTCAGCCTTGGTCTGTCTTCCTTTCCTAACTAATTGTTGAATCGTTGGCATAAATACCTCTTTTTTTAAATTATTTTACAGTTCAAAAAATCGGACTGCAAAAGTATGTTAATTTTCTATAACTTCAATGATTTTCAGTGACAAAATAGAGTTTACCCCTGAAAAACGGCACGCAAAAGTACTAATTTTGAATAAAGGACAAACTTTTTGATACCTTTTTTCCTAAAAAATTAAGATTAGGTAATACTTTAAGAATTTTCTCCGGTTTTCGGGATTAAAGGCTCAAGAAGATGTTCAATAAGCCTCCGGTCTTTGGTCACAATTTCAGCTGTTCCGATCAATCCGTTACCAAATGTCAGCTTGTGTCCGTAACTTGTCGTCAGATTATCAGCCAGCGATATTTCAGCTTCGTAAAACAGGCCTTCATCAGTTTTTAACGGTTCACTCAGTATTTCGGTTATGCTGCCGGCAACAATACCAAATTCAGCTTGCGGGTATTTTTCCAGTTTGATATTTACCCGCTGTCCGGGTTCAACTTTTCCGGCACCTGCAGCAGGTATCAAAACTCTGCCTGTTATTCCGTTTTCATAACCGGGTATTACGGTAAACAACACACTTCCTGATTCCACAAACCGGCCGGATTTAAAAAAATCTGTAAAAACTACCTGTCCCTGAACCGGTGATCTGAGTACATATAACATTTCCCACTCCCTCAGACGATTTACCAGATTATCATATAGTTCATGTAATATATTTATATGGTTGCTGCTGCTTTCAGAGTTATTTCTGAACCGGTTCTGATAGTTTTGCAGTTCTCCAATAAATGAAGAATAATAATGCTGCCACTCTCCTAGCCTGTAATTACCGGTAAAATCAAGCAAACTGATTTTTTCGGGAGAGGCAAACCACTTTCCGGCAGAATCAAGCCGGGTAAGCAGATCTAATACATCATTGTAATCGGCACTGCTTTTCAGCACTGCCAGAACTTTGCCGACTTCGACAATTCGATTGTTTTCGGCAAAAATATGTTCAATAGTACCGTCTGTTTTTACTGAAACTTCAACCGGCGAATTAACCGCGACAATCTCCACCCTGACTGAAACAATATCGGGATATTTGAAAAAATAACTGCCTGCAAGCAAAATCATCACCACCGATAAAATGATAGCAATTCCTCGGCGGATTATCCAGCGCGGGGGAGTACCAAGTATTTCCTGCACTTCCTCCGAACGGAGTTCTATGTTATTACTGTCTGACAATTATGATGTTGTTTTAAATATTTAAAATATTCGTTTTTTTGGTAAAAGTAGAACTTATCAGTACAAACTTTCAAGTGAAAAAGCTGTAAAATTATATATTTTTCTCAATTTTCGAATTTTTACCAG
>CAZXTX010000011.1:0-1458 GCA_964643695.1 uncultured Mariniphaga sp.
TATGGTTAAATTAATCGTTTTTATGGAAATGTTATATCGAATTCACGTTAATATATCGTATAAAAAAGCAAATGTAATATTGTAAAAAAAAAGAGTGCCTGATGTCAGACACTCTTCATTATTTTTTATATATAAAAATTAAAAAATAAGCCCTCCCTGAAGATTACTTTTAATCTGTTTATGAGATTTTTTCCCTTTAATCTGGAAATTATGGTCAGTACCGGTATTGAGCTTTTCAATTCTTGAAATTGCCGAATGAGTTTTAACTGATATTACTTTATTAGTTTTTATTGAAGCTGACTTTGTTTTATTTGGTGTAAAAACCAGATCGTAAAATCCGTCAACCCAGTCACCGAATTCTTCGCTGTCAATTAAATAACCATCGGCTTCGCTTTCAGCAGTTAATACCAGATTACCCACCATGTTGAATGTGAAATCCATACTTGCTGAAGTACTGTATTTACCATCAGGGGTTGTGGTATATAATGTCATATCAAGAATGTCACCTTCATCTTCAATGTCTGCCAATGGCTGGGGTGCGATTGACATTATACTTGTGGATGGATTAAAATCAGCAATAATTTCTTTGGCAAAGTCAATTCCGGTAATTATCAGTGTGTTTTCATCATCACCTTCTTTAATTTCGACATTCATTTCAGCCGGATCTTCACCAGTAAACTGGCTTTCTCCCGTCATTATGAATTTACCAATAAAATCTTCTTTTTCATAAGATGCCGGATTTTCTGAAAAGAAGAACAATTCCGCAAAATCACCCAATTTAGTGTCGTCCTCAAAATGGAACATCAAACCTAACGTATAAACTGTGACACCTTTGGAATTTATCTCCATTGAAGATACTATACTGTCGCTTGATGAAACATATACATCTTTTCCGAAAGCTTTTCTGCCGGTTTTCTGATTGTTGGGTATTTTAATTTTACCGTTTGTTTCGTAAAATGCCAATCCCAGACCTTCAGAATAGAGGTTTGCCAGATAGTATAAATCTTTAAACTGGCTCTCTTCATTGTTCTCGTCAATATCAATTGCTTTGGCAATGGATTGAGGCCATAAATCATTATATGCTTTTGATTCAAATTCACTTACAGCACCTTCAATTTCTTCATATTCCACATCGTTGAAGTCGTCAATTCTTAAGTTGTCTTCAAGATAGGATTCCAAAGTAAGATAAATAATTGTCGGTTCGTCAGGTATAAAAATACCTCCGTTTTGATAATTGGCCATACTGAAAAACAATGAACTTGCATCAAAAACAATTTTATTACCTTCTTTTGTGCCTAAAGGATATTTACTTTTGTCTTCAGATTTGTTTCCATAAATTGAACCGATTGAAATCATTCCATATCCCCAGTTAATACCAATTGCATGGGCATTCATACTCACTTCACCTGATTTTTTGTCAATTTCAATTATGGTATAGTAATCATTATCTTCATCAAA
>CAZXTX010000011.1:1558-2901 GCA_964643695.1 uncultured Mariniphaga sp.
ACAAACTGTTCTCCTTCAACGGCAAGTTTTAAATTGTATGGTTTACCTTCGCCTGCATTCGGGAAAGTTACCTTAAAGGTTTTTTCTGCTTCACCATCTGCAAAACTTACAGTTTGAGGCACCTCAAAAATATCTTCGGTGTTTTCCACAATTGTAATTGGAACATTAGCAGCTCCCTGTGTCACTTCCCGTGAAATAATTATCTCAATTTCAGTTGGAGCTGTGGGTTCTAATTCATATTCCTGAATGTTTGTTGTAGGGAAGAAGACTGACAAACAGCCTTCGGGCACTTCGGGAGATATCTCCCGTTCAATAGTGTCTTCGCAGGAAAAGACAAACAGGGTCAAAACTGCGGCAACTAAATAAGTTAATATATTTTTTGTTTTCATATTATTCAATTTTTATTTATGATGATAATATCAATCAGTTACGCCATCTTTTAAGCCTGCGCCTTCACCTTGTTTTGGCTGAGCACCGCCTTCATTGTTTACCACACCAATATTGTTGGTAGTTTCTCTCTGAACAAAACGTAATAACATCCACGGATTTCCGGCTTCAATATTGAATTGATAAAGATCCGGGACATTTGTTGGTTTGCCGGGAATGTACCTGACTACATTTTTATTGAGCCTCATAACATCCGACATGGCAAAACCTTCACCCCACAATTCGATTCGGCGTTGCAGCCATACTTCATTTTCGAAATCTTCAACACTTGAAGCTTTACTGGAATATTCAGGATCTCTGTAAGTTTTTACAAAGTTTTCTAAAACTTGTTTTCCTTCTCCCAATGAACCGGATTTTGCCAAAGCTTCTGCTCTGAGTAAAATCATTTCTTCAGCACGCATCATACAGTAATCACCCTGATTATAAGGTTCCCCGATTCCTGCTTTTAGCCCAAACTTAACATTTGCGTATGCTTTCATTGGTTCTTTGACATCAGCAATTTTTGCTCCTGGAATATCCTGGCCGGAATAGGTAATTTTCTTTTCCTGATCAACCCACGTATGTCCTTCTAAATATGGAGACTGCAGGTTTTCATCAAGCCACCATGCTTTTCTGACATCTGTGGAAGGAATTTTATCATACAACAATGAGTTGATACTTCTGTAAATTCCTGCATAAGCCACATAGGCATTACCTGAAAATGAGCCAAGCTGTGACGGCCATGATGCCAGACCGTCAATAACATTGTTTATTAATGATGATGGCAGTAATAAAGCCCACATCCAGTTATGGTCACCTGCATCGTAAAATCCGGGTGATTTTAACTCACTCATTGCATAAGGCGTATATCCGCCAAGAGCTTTTGCGGCATCTTCGGCAGCTTCTTTCCATTTTTC
>CAZXTX010000011.1:3001-7109 GCA_964643695.1 uncultured Mariniphaga sp.
GGAGCTAACGAAAGATATGAAAAAGCCCGCATTGCTTTGGCCTGTCCGCGAATTGCTATCAATTCGGCATTTTCGGTTTCTTCAGGAATTGAGCTTAACACCTCTTCGGTAGCATACAAAACTTTATAAAACAATCCCAGGCGAAGCTGTGGATTTGCATAAGTGGGAGTACGGTCGGACCATTCCAGTGCAACACCAAACCAGTCATAATCTGATACGATATTAATCATATCTGCACTGTTCATATCTTGTCCTAAAGCAGCAGCCGGATAGCCAAAGTCATCAGCCCGCGGAGATGATAAAGCAAAAAATCCGTTTGGCCTTCCAAGTAAAGAATACATACCGCTTACAGAAGCATTAATTCTGTCCGGTATTGCTTCTACCGCAGCCTTTATCTGATCGTCATCTACTGTACCTCCCTCAAAATGTAGATCAAGTTCCTGGCAGGAAATGAAAGAGGCTAATACAACTGCGACAGTTATTATTATTGTTGAAATACTTTTTAATTTCATTTTATTTGTTTTTTATAGATTAAACATCTTTAAAATGTAACAGACAATCCACCTGAAATAACTTTCATCTGGCTGTAAACAAAGTTACCGGAGGAAGTTGAAAGGCCAACTCCTGTTGATGATGAGTTTTGAAGCTGACGTGCATCATATCCTTTTCTGGCACTAAGTAATGCAAGATTATCACCGGAAACATAAATTCTGAGATTTTCTATCTGAAGTTTATTCAGCAGTTTAGAAGGTAATGAATAACCCAAAGTTACATTATTTAAACTTAAAAAGTTAGAACTTATAATCCATTTATCTGATGGTTTTTGATCGTGATCATCTGCACTGCTTATACGGGGTATATTTGTATCTGTATTTTCAGGTGTCCATGCATTCAAAATGTCCATATGCCAGTTTCGGCCAAGTTGTTTTCCTGTATGCATTAATTCCTGATATCCTCCGTCATAAGCTTTGCCTCCCAATTGATAAGAGAACTGGGCACTTAAATCAAAACCGTGTGTTTGAACAGAAGTTCCAAAACCACCATAAAATTTCACACTGATATCACCCAGGTCTGTTTGTTTTGCTTGTGAGTAATTTGAGGTAGTTTCAAAATCGTCATTTTCAGGATCGATATAATATAATGCTTCTCCGGTTTCTTTGTCAACACCGGCATATTGTACAGTATAGAGCTGGTTTAAAGAACCGCCTTCTTTCAGGATATAAGTTGATGATTTTATACCACCGGTTTCCTGTGCATATTCCGGAAGTTCTTTAATTGTGCTGTTTATAGATGTGATATTACCAAAAACAGACCATGTTAAATCTTTGGTTTGTATTATATTTCCTGTTAAATCAAGCTCGGCACCGGTGTTTAAAACTGAACCTATGTTTTGTGGTTCGGAAGAATATCCGGCACTTGGCGGCATTGGAACGTTATACAGCATGTCTGAGTTAAATCTGCTGAAATATTCAATTGATCCGATGATTCTGCTTCTGAAAAAGGAAAAGTCGAAACCTGTATTAAACAGTTTTTGAGCCTCCCATGTCAATTCCGGATTTCCTTTGCTGCTTAATGCCTTATTGAACTCTTTTGTATCACTGTTGTAAGTAATATTGTACAGGTCTCTGAAGGCATAATAGGTTCCAATCTGATCATTCCCCTGAGTTCCAAAGCTTATTTTGAATTTTAACTCATCTAACCAGGCAGAACTGTTTTGCATGAAATTTTCACGTGAAATAATCCAACCTGCACCAATACTGCCAAAAGTACCCCATCTGTAATCGGGTGAAAAACGGGATGAAGCTTCATGACGTGCAGTGGCATTTATAAAATAACGATTATCAAAATCATATTGTACACGTCCTAAAAAACCGGAAGTGGCAAAATTTTCAGTTCTTGATCTGGCATTATTGCTTGTTGGTTCTGTACCGTAAGCATTGTTAAGTTCCCCTATAAACGGACTGTAAAGAATATCATTGCTGCCGGTCAGTATCTGATCTTTAAGATTAAATGATTCGTATCCGGCTAATACTTCGATATTGTGCAAATTTGAAATATCGGTTTTGTATTTAGCCAGATATTGTTGATTTAAAGTAAAGAGACGATTATGCTCAACAGAAACAGCACCCTGAGAAGTAATACTTCCGTAAAACGGATTGCTTAAAAAACGGCCTCTGACATTTGAAGCATTGGGGGATATAAGAGCTATTAATGAAAGGCCATTTAAAGGTGTTATTGTTAAATTGGCAGTTCCGTTAAAATTATCAGTTGTTTCATTGTTATCATCTAATAATAGATTGATGGCATGGTTACCTCTTGGTGCAGAGCCCGGTCTGATAAAATTTGTTGTGGTTCCGGCATCATAAACCTGAATTCCGCGCTCGTCAAATTTTAAAGACTTGTCGGCATTTCGAACATAGAAAGGATATATGGGGGCCATGTTATTTGCAGTGTTAAAAACATTTCCTGTACTTCCCCATGATGACTGGTAGCCCGGATTTTGATAGTTAGCACTTGCATAAGCCATTGATAAACCAACTTTTAACCATTTTTTTGCCTGCATATCAATTTTTCCTCTGAGGGTATAACGTTCAAATCCTGAACCGTTTATCAATCCGGGATCATCCAGATATCCGGCAGAAATGAAATATTGAGAATCTTTGTTGCCTCCCTGCACATTAAAATTATATTCCTGACGAAGATTATTTGTTTTCAATGATTCTTTTTCCCAATTGTCCGGTATATAATAAAATTCATCATCAGCATATCCTAATGTTGCATGAGGATTCAGTTTAAAATTGGTACCAATCAATTTTTCACCTTCCGGTACAGTATAAATCTGGTATCCGACACCAACCTGAGTTAAAAAGTTCTTATTTGCATAATTGTATGCCTCAATTGGTGTTTTTCCAATATATGCCTGAGAATTGTAAAGTGCTTTGTATGCAGTTTCATAATACATTGCAGGATCTGTCATAACATCGTAGTTTGGTACTGCACGTGAACTGTTTCCCCATTTCGTTTCAAGACTGACAGATATTTTTTCAGTGGCTTTACCTCCTTTGGTAGTAATTAAAATAACGCCATTAGCCCCTCTTGCACCATAAATTGCAGTTGCTGCAGCATCTTTTAAAACTGTCATCGATTCAATATCATGCGGATTAATAAGGTTTACCTTACTATCATCGTAAGGAGAACCGTCAACCACATAAAGCGGTTTGGTTCCTGCATTGATGGAGCCAACTCCCCTGATGCGGATAGTAGCTCCGGTGCCTGGTTGGCCACTGCCGCTTACAACCTGAACACCTGCAATTTGTCCCTGCAATGCATTAGTTACATTAGAGGTTGACTTTGCCACTAATTTTTCATTTGAAACAACTTTTGCAGAACCTACAAACTGAGAACGGGTTGTTGTTCCGTAGGCAACAACCATAACTTCATCCACACCAAAAATTTCAGGTTCCAATATTATATTAAGAACCGTGCCGGTTATTGCCTGTTCCACAGTTCTCATTCCTACAAATGAAAAAACCAGAGTTTCAGCATCTGCGGGGACATCGACCTGATAATTTCCGTCAATGTTTGTAATTGTACCAAGTGTGGTACCTTTTACAACCACGGAAACACCCGGAATCGGGTTTCCATCTTCGGCGCTGGTCACAACTCCTGTAACCCTTCTAACCTGTGCTTCTGCCGATAGCATACCAATAAAAGCAATGCTGAGAAGCAATAGCGCAATTTTCTTCATAAACAGTTTTTTTAATAAATAATGTTATACATTCAAAATGAAGCCGCTAATATATAAAAAATTAAATAATTAACTAATTTTTACAAATATTCATTTTTTTTAAGTAAGTCTTTTTATTTGCCTGAACAGGATTGTTAAGTGTGTGTGGTTAAGGTTGTTATGTGTGCTGATGAGAGTTATTAAGAAAGAAACCAAATTAGAATTATTTGTTTAATGGAAACTTTAATTCAATGAGGCTTAATATCATTTTCGGATTGGAAAATTTGTTAGTGTGATATTATACAGAACGATACATAAAGTATAAAAAATTGCCTCCTCAATGTTAGAATCTTTAAATGTTCAGTATCAGTCATGCATCAT
>CAZXTX010000011.1:7209-22335 GCA_964643695.1 uncultured Mariniphaga sp.
TTTACGTTTTCCTCTTTTTCTTTTTTGCTGCCGGAAAAAGTACATTGTTTAATATTAACCGGTAACCGGGTGAATTTGGATGTAAATTCAGGTCGGTAGGCGGATCGCCAACCAGATGCCGGTAGTCTTCCGGGTCGTGACCGCTGTAAAAAGTCCAGAATCCTTTTCCTTTTTCACTGTGAATATATCGTGCTTCACCGGCCGGTTTATTCTCTCCCATAATCAGCACGTTGGGTTTTATCAGCTCTTTTTTGTAGGCAGTTGTTTGTCCCATGAATCCTTTTATCATATTCCGGTGGTTTTGGCAAAGCATGGTTGGAACAGGATCCCATTTTGCAGAAAAGTCAAAAAGGATGAAGAAGTCATTTTCACGGGTTACCATACGTGAATTGGTCATATCTATGTTTGAGTAGTTATATATTCCCGGATCAGTTTCCAGTGTGAAGTTTTCAAAAGCATATGTTTTTGAAAAATCGAGTTTATTCTGAGCATCGGGGTCTGCCGGGTCGCCGTCAAACATTGGAGCACAAATATCAATACCGGTGGCTGCAAGGGCAATATCATACGTATCGGTTGCAGAGCACATTGCAAACAGGAATCCGCCTGCGGTAACATATTTGTCTATTTCGCGCACTACAAACGATTTCATTTCAGAAACTTTAAGGAACCCGAGCCTTTCTGCCATTTCCTTATTTGTGGCAACATCCTGCTGATACCACGGCATATGCTGATGAGTGCGCCAGAATTTCCCGAACTGGCCGGTAAAATCTTCATGGTGGAGGTGAAGCCAGTCGTAGTCGGGGAGTTTACCGCTCAAAATTTCCTCATCATAAACTTTGTCATATTCTATTTCGGCATAAGTGAGCACAAGAGTAACGGCATCGTCCCACGGCAGTTTGTTTGGCGGTGTGTAAACGGCAATTTTCGGAGCTTTGTTCATACTTACGGCATCCTGATTAACCTCGGGTTGTGCAATTTCGTTTAAAATTGCCGAAGCCTGTGCATCGGTAATATTTTCAAAGGTTACCCCGCGGATAACACATTCGCTTTCAATTTCGGGATGATGTTGCATGAGAAAACTTCCGCCGCGGTAATTTAGCAGCCATTTAACTTCAATTTCATGCTGAAGTGTCCAGTATGCTATTCCATACGATTTCAGATGATTACTCTGGCTGTCGTCCATCGGAATTAGCAGATGAATGGCATGAAGCTGAGTAACAAACATCAGGCTTAACAGAAAAAGGATACAGGCTTTTTTCATTTAAGTTACCTCTTTATATTAAAATACAAAGGTAACAAGTTTGCATGAAATCAAAACGGCGAATCATCGGGTGAACCGGTTCTGTCAAATTCGTTGTTGTATGAAATTCCTGCACCGACATGCTCTGCATCATCTTCGTTCATTTTGGAGCTGAATGTTTTTGCGCCGGAATACTGATTGTAGTCAGTTTCCATATCGGTGAATTTTGCAAGTTTGTTTTTAAAGGTAAGGTGAATGTCGCCGGTGGCTCCGTTACGGTGTTTTGCAATAATAATTTCAGCAACTCCTATGAGTGAATTGCCGGAGTCATCTTCGGTTATTCCGTAATACTCAGGCCGGTGAATGAATGCAACTATATCGGCATCCTGTTCAATGGCTCCCGATTCCCGGAGGTCCGACAGCTGTGGCCGTCTTCCTTCGCGCGATTCCACCGAGCGGTTTAACTGCGACAATGCAATTATGGGAATATCAAGTTCTTTTGCTATTGCTTTGAGTGAGCGTGAAATTGTACTTACTTCCTGTTCCCTGCTGCCCCGGTTGTCGGTGCCGGCAGTCATAAGCTGCAAGTAATCAACAATTACAATTTGTATGTTGTGCTGCATTTTCAGGCGGCGGCATTTTGCCCTGAATTCAAATATTGAAAGTGCAGGTGTGTCATCAACAAAAATTGGTGCTTTTTCAAGAGATGAAATTCTTCTGTTTAAATGCTCCCATTCATAGTTTTCAAGTCTTCCCGATTTAAGCTTCTGGCTGTCTAATTCGGTTTCGGCAGCAATCAGCCTGTTTACAAGTTGTATTGATGACATTTCCAGTGAGAAAATAGCGGTTGTGCAATTGTGTTCCACTGCCATGTTTCGCGCCATACTGAGAACGAAAGCTGTTTTTCCCATTGACGGACGGGCGGCAACAATAACAAGATCGGTTTTTTGCCATCCCGAAGTAATCCGGTCAAGAGTAAGAAAACCTGATGGAACACCGCTTAACCCGTCTTTTTTGTGGCGTGCTTTTTCAATCAGTAAAACGGCCTCATTTAAAACAGGCTTAATCGGAACAGTTTCCTTTTTTATGTTTCGCTCGGCAACCTGAAAAAGTGATGATTCCGAAAAGTCAATCAAATCATCAACATCCAGGGTGTCATCATATGATTTTGCCTGAATTTCCGAAGATACGCGAATAAGTTCACGCTGAATAAATTTCTGGGCAATAATACGGGCATGAAATTCAAGGTGGGCAGCCGAGGCAACCCGGCGGGTAAGCTGTGTGATATATGCGGCACCGCCAATTTCGTCAAGCTGGTCGCGGTCTTTCAGTTCCTGAGTTACCATAAGCAGGTCAACAGGTTTTTCGTTCCCTGACAGTTCCTTGATTGCCTCAAAAATTTTTCTGTGCTCCTCCTTGTAAAAACTTGTGGTGTCCAGTATGTCGGCAACTGTAACGTATGCATCGCGCTCAAGCATCAGTGCACCAAGAACCGCTTCTTCCACCTCAATTGCCTGAGGGGGCAGTTTCCCGTACTGGGCATTAATTTCATCAAGTGTCATTCCCGTTTGACGACGCGCCGGAGCAGTCTTTTTGTTTTTATCAGTTGCCATCTATTTTGTTAAAATTTTATTGTGATAACTTTTTGTGAACCCGCTAAATTAAAAATAAAGTGTGGTGATTAATAATTTATTTTTTCATAGTTATCACATGATATTTTCAAAAATTGTTAATTCAGGTGTTAGTAAATTTTTAAGTTTTAATTTAATCCTTTTATCTGTTGTGTGTTACGGTTAATTATAAATTAAGCTTATTTTCAATTATTTTAGTTATGATTTCAGTCAGAGTAAGATCCATTGCTTTAAGCTGCTGAGGAATAAAACTTGTGGATGTCATACCCGGAATAGTGTTAACTTCCAGGAAATAAAACTCATCGTTTTTCAGAATAAAATCAATCCTGGCAATACCGTCACATTCACACAGGTTGTAAATTTCATAAGCTTTTTGTCTGCATTTCTCGTAAAGTTCTTCTGAAAGCCGTGCGGGCGTAATTTCGCTGGTTGCCCCGGGTGTGTATTTGGCTTCGAAATCAAAAAATTCGTTTTTTGGAATTATTTCTGTAACAGGCAGAATAATTTTTTCGTTACCGGCTTTTATAACGCCGCAGGTAAATTCAGTGCCATCTATAAATTCTTCAATAAGTGCTATATCGCTTTCATTCCATGCATCTTTTATTGCTTTTATTAAATTATCTTCTGTTTTTACCTTGGTTACACCAAAGCTTGAGCCTCCTGCAGCCGGTTTTACAAATACGGGCAGGCCAAGATTTTTAATTATTGCACTGTTATCAATTTTGTCACCCTTACTTACTTTTACTGATTTTGCCATTTTAATTCCGAAGTTTTTCAGATAATTGTTGCAGAACCATTTATTGAATGTAAGTGATGATGATTCAAGGTTGCTGGCGGAGTGGGAAATGTTGAGCAGGCTGAGGTATCCCTGAAGGATTCCGTCTTCGCCGGGAGTGCCGTGAATTGTGATATATGCAAAATCAAAATTGATTTTTTTGCCATTCAGAATAAAACTGAAATCCGATTTGTTTACCTCGGCAATTTTTTGACGGCCATCCATAACGTGCCATTCATCTTTTTGCATCAGCATCAGCCATGGTGTAAATTTTTGTGTATCTACTGCTTTCATAATGTTTGCAGCACTGTTTAGCGATACAACATATTCTGAAGAGTCACCCCCTGCAACAACGGCAATATTTGGTTTGTTATTCATTTCTGTTAATTATATAATTATTCCATTTTTTTACAACAATATCTATATCTTCAGGAAGTTCCGATTGAAATAACATCTTTTCACCGGTTGCCGGATGCATAAAACCAAGTGTTTTGGCATGAAGAGCCTGACGCGGTATCAGTTTAAAACAATTTTGCACAAATTGTCCGTATTTTGCAAATGTGGTACCTCTTAAAATCTGATCGCCGCCGTATGTGGAGTCATTAAAAACCGGATGGCCGATATATTTCATATGAACTCTGATTTGATGGGTTCTTCCCGTTTCCAGCCTGCATTCCACAAGGCTGACATATCCCAGATCCATTAATACTTTGTAATGAGTAACAGCATGTTTGCCCTGTTCTTCATCGTTAAAAACCGTAAAAATCTGTCTGTTTGCCGGGCTGCGCCCGATATTTCCGGTAATTGTACCTTCCATGTTTTTTGGAACGCCCCAAACCAGTGCCTGATATTTTCTTTCAGTTGTTTTTTCAAAAAACTGAATTGCCAGTCTGCTTTTTGCCTGTTCGGTTTTTGCAATTACCATCAAACCCGATGTGTCTTTGTCTAACCGGTGGACAAGCCCCGGGCGCGGGTCATTGCTGCTGAACATAGGCATATCTTTTAGATACCAGGCAAGCCCATTTACCAGTGTGCCGGTATAGTTTCCATGCCCCGGATGGACGACCAGTCCTGCCGGCTTGTTTATTATTATAATTTGTTCATCTTCATAAATAATATTCAGCGGAATATTTTCAGGAATGATTTTTAATTCACGGCGGGGGTAATCCATGACAATGCGGATATCGTCGTTTGGTTTTACCCTGTAACTCGCCTTTACCGGAATTTCATTAACCAGAATATTACCTGCTTCAGCAGCAGCCTGAATTCTGCTTCTTGTAACATTATTCAGCCTGTTGGAAAGAAATTTGTCGATTCTTAATAATGATTGTCCGGGGTCGGCACTCAGCCTGTAATGCTCATACATCTCACCATCATCCGGTTCATCGGTTTCAGGCAGGTATTGATTATCAGGAAAGTTGTCGTCCATTTTAGTCCGGATTATTGTAAAAACTTTAAGATTAATGAAATTCTTCCGGTTCTTCAAATTTCAGTGAGTCGGCAGTAACCCATATATCTACCGATGAGCCGGCAGAGATTGATGTTGTGGTTTCAGGGTCGGGTCTTTGTTTCCACACCCTGATATTTACAGAATCTTCTTTTGAGAAAACAGTTTCATCGTAAATAACAACTCCGGTATTGAGCAGGGCAGCTTCAAGAACCTCTTTTGCTTCAATTATTGTAAGTCCGGTCAATGCAGGAAGGTAGCTCGTATGATGACCTGCTTTTCTTCCTATTACCAACTCGATTTTTGTTCCTTTTGGAATCTTTTTACCCGGTTTAACATCAACAGAGTCTATTTGCATTGCCAAAACAAGATTATCGAATTCAGATGGTTTATATGATATTTTTCCGGTTTTCAATCCTGAATTTTCTATTATTGCCAACGCCTGCCTGTAAGATATATCCGTAAGTTTTGGCAGAGTAATTATTTCGGGATTGGTGGCATTTATCGTAAGAAAAATTTTCCTATTTTGCTTAACTCCGTGTCCGGGTCTCGGAATTTGGTCAACGACTGCGCCGGGTGCGGCATCATCTAAAAAAAGGGAATCAATTATTTCTGTTCTGATATTATTTCTGACTGCAATTTTTTGAGCTTCATCGGGCAACATGCCGGTAAAGTCGGGTACTTGTTTTATCTGGCCGTGAAGAGTGTATTTTTCCAGTCCTTTAAGTGAGATAAAAGACAATATGGCAAGAAGAATTACTGCAATTCCTAAGTTTTTTAAAAAAATCCGGCTGGTGAGGAACCTTAACAAACTCATTTTTAAAATTATTTCCTATTTTATTGAATGTTGAACAAAAATAACGAAAAACAGGAATGTTATTGTCTATTATATAGACGAAAAGGTAAAGAATAGCTATTCTTTACCTTTTCAGCTTTGTAATATTATTAAAATATTATCTTTTATGTCTCGGCTCGTCAGACACGGTAAGCCTGCTGCGGCCTTTTGCACGCCTTGCACTTAAAACTTTTCTGCCGTTGGCAGTTGCCATTCTTTCCCTGAATCCGTGCTTATTCTTTCTTTTTCTGTTTGATGGCTGAAATGTCCTCTTCATTTGATTATATTTTTTCTTTTATTTTTTAATTAAGGTGTGCAAAAATAGTTGTTTTTTTAATTCCGGCAAACCCTAAAAAAAAACTTTCTGTTTTATTTAATTATTTGGCTCTTTCTTAACGGTAAATTTGAATCCTATTCCATGCAGGTTAACAATTTTGATATTTGTGTCCTGTTTAAAATATTTTCTGAGCCTTGAAATAAATACATCAAGGCTTCTGCCTAAGAAATAGTCATCCGACCCCCATATTTTTTCAAGAATCTCTTTTCGGTTCAAAACCTTATTGATGTTTTCCGAAAAATATTTTATGAGTTCCATCTCTTTAATTGTCAGTTTCCTTGTTTGCCCGTCAATTAGAAGAATTAATTCATCAGGCATAAAAACAAACTTTCCAATCCTTTTTGTGCCGGAATCTTTATCTTCTTCATATGCCGTGGTATTACTGCGCCTGAGAAAGATTTTTATTTTCAGCAGCAGCTCTTCCATACTGAAAGGTTTGGAAATATAATCATCGCCTCCAATTGTCAGTCCGGTAATTTTGTCTTCGGTCATTGAGCGGGCAGTCAGAAAGATAATCGGAATGTTCTCATCAGATTTGCGAATGTGTTCTGCTACTTTAAAACCATCAATCAACGGCAGCATAACATCTAATATTATAAGGTGATACCGGCCTTTTTCGAATAGTTTAACTGCCTCATTCCCGTCAATTGCCGTGTCAACCAAATAGCCATTTTGTGAAAGATTGTCTTTTACAATAAAACGTAGTGCATGGTCATCCTCAACGAGCAATATTTTTATTCCGTCTGTCATTTCCTTTTAGGAATTTTTAGTGTAAATATAGTTCCTCCTTCAGGATTGTCATCCACTTTTATCTTCCATTTATGAGCTTTTACAATTTTCATCACATAGTCGAGGCCTAAACCAAAGCCTTTAACATTATGAATATTTCCGGTAGGAACCCTGTAAAAACGCTTAAATATTTTTTTTCTGTGCTTTTTTGAAATACCTATTCCGTTATCTGTATATCTAATAATCAGATGCTTTTTAGTTTTTTCGATGTCAATAATTATTTCGGGTTCCTTCTCGCAATATTTCACACTGTTTTCCAGAATATTGGAAATCATGTTTGTAAAATGAAATTTATCGGAATTAATGAAAATCTGTCCGGGATACTCATTTAGTCTGAATACTGCTTTGCCGGCGGCATTTGAATGTTTGAAGTTTTCAATTATCTCCTTGTGAAAATTGTTGAGTTCGGTTTTTTCAAGATTAAGGTTAAGTTTATTTTTTTCAAGAGAAGCCAGATTTAAAACTTTTTCCACATTTTTTGACATCCTGTCATTTTGTTCTTGAATAATTCTGGCATATTCCCGGAGGCGTTCCGGGGTTTTTATAATGCTTTCATCGGCAATAACTTTAGCTGACAAGGCTATTGAAGATATAGGGGTTTTTAGTTCATGGGTAAGGTTATTGATAAAATCTTTTTGAATTTGTGAAAGCTGACGCTGACGGATTATTGCAGAAAGAGTGTATCCGAAAAATAAAATAATAATCAGCAGCAGTCCCGTAAAAAGATACCAGATTGATAATCTTGAATGAAAATAGGCTGAACGGTCGGGAAAATTTACAGCAAAATAGAAACTTTCCGAATTATTGCCTTCAGGAAACCAGAAGTTGGAGGGAGATGTTTCGCCCTGTTCATTTACAAATGTTTTTTGTTCAAGAGTACCGGTAGCAGGGTTATTTATTGCAAACTCAAAATTTGTGTAAATCTGATGTTTCTTGAGTTCCCGCGGCAAATAGGATATTAGCAGGTCATAATCAATCAGTGCATCAACCGTTACAATATAGTAGCTGTTTGTAACCGGCTCCACCGGTGCGATACTGTCAAAATTTGCCATATTTCCGTTTGCAGCCAGTATTTGCCAGGCCACTTCTTTAAGAGCAACGGCTGCACTCTCCCTGAATTGTGTTTCAGACTGATGGTACGAATGGCGCAGAAAGAAAAACTGAAGGGCAAGTGCTCCCGAAACAGCTACGGTTGCCAAAAAGATGATATATTTAAATGTTTTTCCCTTCATTTATTTTATGAAAAATGATTCTGCTTTTAATTATACCGGAATTTTACCGGATGATTAACACTTCATTAACAAAATACCCGGAAGTATATTATTTTAGGTTTATTACAATTTGTAATTTTGCACCTGCAAAGTAAATTATAAAATACAAAAAATTAAAATAAAGTAATTATGAAACTTTTTTCACGACTTCTTTTTGCTGCAGGTATTGTTATCATTACCATGTTTTCAGCTGCTGCACAAAAACCAAAGATTGTTTTTGAAAAATTAGAACATGATTTTGAAGGATTTAAAGAATCGGACGGATCTCAGGTTGCCACTTTTAAATTTACCAATAAAGGTGATGTTCCTCTTGTATTGAGCAATGTAAGAGCATCATGCGGCTGCACAACTCCGCAATGGACACGTGAGCCTGTACCGCCAAACGGAACCGGTGAGGTTCAGGTAAGTTATGACCCGAGAAACAGGCCAGGTGCTTTCAATAAAACAGTTATGGTAAGTTCCAATGCCGAAAACGGTACTGTTGTATTGCGTGTACTTGGAAGAGTTGAGCAGCGTGAAAAAACCATGGCAGAATTGTTTCCGAGGGAAATTGGTACGTTACGGGCTAAAACCAATCATATTTCATTTGCACGTATAACTGAAAATGAGGTAAAAACTGAAGAACTTGAACTGTATAACGACAACAGCAGCCCTGTAAAAGTTGGTTTCCGTACCGTTCCCGATCATGTTACGGTTAAGGCCAGCCCCGAAACAATCCCGGCAAAAGGAACCGGAAAACTGTTGGTTACCTACAATGCAAAACAAGCAAACACATTTGGATTTGCATCGCACCGGATTTATTTGTCACTTGACGGAAGCAATGATTATAAAGCGTCAGTAGGTGTGAGTGCAACAATAGAAGAGGATTTTTCAAATCTTTCGGAACAGGATATGGCAAAGGCTCCGGTTGTAAAGTTTTCAGAATCAGCATACGATTTTGGCGAAATGAAGCAGGGTGATAAAAAAGAATATACTTTTAATCTTACAAATGATGGAAAGTCTGACCTGATAATAAGGAATATCCGTTCCTCATGCGGTTGTACTGCTGCGGCACCAAGTAAAAAAGTGGTTTCGCCCGGAGAGTCGGTTCCAATTAAAGTTACATTCGATTCAAGAGGCAAACGCGGAAGACAGAGCAACTCGGTTACTGTGATAACCAATGATCCTAAAACTCCCACAAGTATCCTGCGTGTTACATGCAATGTAAACACCTGATAACTGAAAGTTTATTTAATGTCAATTATATATGAAGTGTTGCAGGTACAAACCTGCAGCACTTTTTTAATGCCCAAACTGAATAAATAATGGTATTTTTGTATTGATTAACAGTAGCGGAAATTATGGCAAAACATATTGGGCACGTAGAAAACAATCCTGAATATAAAGGGCTAAAAGTGAATGAAGGGATAGAACACCCGGGTTCTTTAAATGAAAAGTCGGTTAAACGTTTTTTACGTAAAGAGAGAAAATTGTTTTCTGTTCAGGAATATATCGACGGAATCAGGGCAGGAGATATTACCATTCTCAGCAAGGCTGTAACTCTTGTTGAAAGCTCAAGGCCTGAACATCAGGATATAGCCCAGAAAATTATTGCCGGCTGCCTTCCGTACAGCGGGAAATCTGTCAGGATTGGTATTACGGGTGTGCCGGGTGCCGGTAAAAGCACATTCATTGAAGCAATGGGAAAGCACATTACCTCGAAGGGCGGAAAACTTGCCGTGCTTGCCATTGATCCGAGCAGCGAGCGTACAAAGGGAAGTATTTTGGGTGATAAAACACGAATGGAGGAGTTGTCGGCTGATAAAAATGCATATATACGCCCAAGTCCGTCGGCAGGTTCATTAGGCGGGGTGGCACAAAAAACCCGCGAAACAATAGTGTTGTGTGAAGCTGCCGGATTTAACCATGTTTTTATTGAAACTGTGGGGGTGGGGCAAAGTGAAACAGCCGTTCATTCCATGTCAGACTTTTTTCTGCTGCTTATGCTTGCAGGTGCAGGTGACGAACTGCAGGGCATTAAACGCGGAATTATGGAGATGGCTGACTTAATTGCCATTAACAAGGCGGACGGTAATAATATAGATAAAGCAAAAATGGCACAAAGGCAATACCGGAATGCACTTCATCTGTTTCCAAAAAAGGATTCGGGATGGGAACCGCCGGTACTTACCTGTTCGGCAATTGAAAAAACCGGAATAGCCGAAATTTGGAATGAAGTTGAATCATATAAGAAACTTGCTTTGGAGAGCGGCTATTTTATGCAAAAACGCAATACCCAGTCAGCTTACTGGATGCACGAAACAATTCAGGAGCAGCTGAAACGTTCGTTTTATCATCATCCTGAAATGAAGGGAAAGATTAGTGAAATTGAACAAAAGATTTTAAGTAATGAAATCAGCCCCTTTGCTGCCGCCTCAAAACTGATGGAATTATATTCAGGTTTGAAGTGAAAGTTTTATTAATTTTGGGGGATGAAATTGAAAACAGCCGGTATAGAAAAGTTTATCTTTATATGTAAAACGCAGAAAATTGAAAAATGAATCAACACACTAATATTTTGGTAAAATTTCAGACACAAATTTGTTTTCGGAGCGTAAGTACTGTGTTGATGAGAGAATCAGCATAATTAAAAACAATTCAGGTTTGAACCTGTTTTAATACAAAAAAATTAACAGTTTAAAATAAAAATATGGATTACGATTTATTGGTAATTGGCAGCGGCCCCGGCGGGTATGTGGCTGCCATCAGAGCATCGCAGCTGGGATTGAAGGCAGCTGTAATTGAAAAAGAAAATCTGGGCGGTATTTGCCTTAACTGGGGATGTATTCCCACAAAGGCACTGTTGAAAAGTGCCGAAGCTTATGAATATGCAAAAAATGCTGCTGAATATGGTGTTGTTGTAAATGGTGATGTTAAACCTGACTTTTCGGCTATGGTTAGCCGCAGCCGCGGTGTTGCCGAAAATATGAGCAAGGGAATTCAGTATCTGTTCGGAAAAAACAAAGTTGAAATTATTAACGGATATGGAAAGCTTGCAGGAAAAAACAGTGTTGAGGTTACCGATGAATCGGGTAAGAAAAAAACCTATGAGGCAAAGCATATTATTGTTGCCACCGGTGCACGTTCGCGCGAACTTCCAAACCTGAAAATTGACGGTAAAAAGGTTATCGGCTACCGTCAGGCACTCACTCTTGACAAGCAGCCTGAAAGCATGGTGGTTGTTGGTTCGGGTGCTATCGGAAGTGAACTTGCCAGCTTTTATCAGTCAATAGGTACGCAGGTAACATTGGTTGAATTTATGCCAACAGTTGTTCCCAATGAGGATGAGGAGGTTGCAAAGCAGCTTGAACGCTCGTTCAAAAAAATGAAAATGAAAGTAATGACAAGTTCAACTGTTGAAAAAATTGATACATCCGGAAAAAAATGTAAGGTTATCATTAAAACCAAAAAAGGTGAGGAAACAACAGAAGCCGATATTGTTCTGATGGCAGTCGGAATTACGCCAAATACCGAAAATATCGGACTGGAAGAGACAGGTGTTAAAACCGAGAGGGGACTTGTGGTAACTGATGAGTTTTACCGTACAAATGTTGAGGGTGTTTATGCAATAGGCGATATAGTAAAAGGCCCTGCACTGGCTCACGTGGCATCAGCTGAAGGGATTGTGTGTGTTGAAAAAATTGCAGGAAAAAATCCTGATCCGATTGACTACGGAAATATTCCGGGCTGTACTTATACCAATCCCGAAGTTTCATCGGTTGGACTGACTGAGGCAAAGGCAAAAGAAGCCGGTTATGAAATTAAAGTTGGTAAATTTCCATATTCGGCAAGCGGAAAAGCTAATGCTGCCGGGCAAAAAGATGGTTTTATAAAACTGATTTTTGATGCAAAATATGGTGAACTTCTTGGTGCCCACATGATTGGCGGAAATGTTACCGAAATGATTGCCGAACTTGTGGTAGCTAAAAAGCTTGAAATCACCGGGCATGAGCTGATAAAAACTATCCATCCGCACCCCACGATGAGCGAGGCAGTTATGGAAGCTGCTGCGGCGGCATACGGTGAAGTTATTCATATTTAATCGCTTGAAAAGAAATTATAAAAAGGCTGTTGGAAATGAAAAAATAATTTGCTGACAGCCTTTTTTGGTTATTGAATTTAAGTTCGTCTTGTTCGAAAATTTTATAATTGATTGAAAGTCAATAAATAATTTTGCAGAAAAATATAAAATCATAAATTTGCAACCTGATTTTTTAACTGCTTCATAATTAAAATCCTTTAGAGAAAGGAGTTATAGCTTTTTTAAATTTTAAATTGAATTCAAAATTTTAAACAAATGAAGAAAATAACATTTTTTGCAGCATTTTTTATGCTTGCCGTTTCTGTTTTTGCCGGAGGTTTGTTAACCAACACAAACCAGAGTGCACAGTTTATCAGAATGATGTCGCGCAATGCATCTACCGATGTGGATGCTGTTTATTTTAATCCGGCCGGGCTTACAAGCCTGAAAAACGGATGGCATTTTGCCGTTTATAACCAGACAATTTTTCAAACCAAGCCGGTTGACAGTGAGTTCCCATTGCTGAACGACGGATATTACGAAGGTGTGGTTAAAGTGCCTGTGTTTCCGACTGCTTTTGGAGTTTACAAAATGGATAACTGGGCTTTTTCAATCGGTATCGGGCCAAATGCCGGTGGTGGTGCTGCTACATACGACCGCGGTTTGCCGTCATTTGAAATTCCGATTACCAAAGTTGTTCCCGGCCTTGCCGGTTTGACACAGATTAACCCTGCCCTTAAAGTTAGCGGTTATGATGCCGACCTCTCTTTTGACGGAAGTTCAGTTTTCTGGGGTATTCAGCTTGGTGCAACCTACAAGTTAAGTGATATGTTTTCCGTTTACGGAGGTGTTCGTTACCTGCCATCTAAAAATGTTTATAACGGAACAATCAGCAATATTAAGCTCAAAGTGGGTGAAGAATATCATTCGGCACCGGGCTGGTTGTCACAGGTTGCTACTCAGGTTGGTACACTTGCCGATGGAGCCGGCGGTGCAGCTTCCCAGTTGCAGCCTATAATCACCGGCGGAGGCGGAGGTTTTACACTTGCACAGTTGCAAGGGGGCGGATTTATTGATGCTGCACAGCGTACTGCCATTGAACAGGGACTTGCCGGACTTGGATTTACATCACCAAATGAAATGACGGCTCAGCAGATTCAGCAGACTTTTTTAGGTGCTCAAAGTCAGTTGCAGGGTGTAAGTCAGGATTTAACGGCTACATCAGTACTGCTTGCAGATAAGGAAGTGGAAACCGAGCAGACAGGAAAAGGTTTTACACCAATGATTGGTCTCAATTTTTCACCGGCTGATAATTTCAATATCGGACTTAAATATGAAATGAAAACCAATCTTAATTTAACAAACAAAACAGCAGTGGACGATATGGGACTTTTCCCCGACGGTGCCCAGATGCGTAACGATATTCCTGCAATTCTCGGTGTTGGTTTGGGATACAACACTGGTCTGATTGAAGCTCAGCTTTCATATAATATGTATTTCAACAAAGGTGTTCACTGGGGTGTAAATACAAGGGATATGGCTGCAAAGCACGAAGTTGTGAGAACCCGTGAAATTGACCGTAACGGAATAGAGTTAGGGCTTGGACTGCAGTTTAATGTTTCTGATAATTTTGCATTAAGTGTGGGCGGCCTTTATGGAGATATGGGAGTTGCAGAAAGCTATCAGAGCGATTTTAGCTATACCAATGCATCCACTACTGCAGGAGCAGGAATTCAGTGGAAAATCTCAAAAGAACTGGCTATTGATGCCGGCTTTTCAAATACTTTCTACAAAGATGATGTTGTCGGGTTTAATGACCCTGATGTGGGAGTTTATAAAGAGAAACTTTCAAAAACAACTATGTCGTTTGCAATCGGGCTGTCATACAGCATTTTTTAATAACGATTATTAAAAATATAAAAAAACCGGATGTTTCAGCATCCGGTTTTTTGTTAGCTGTATATATCAGCTTCATTGTATTCATGTCTTATTTTTGACAATTTCCCGTTTTTGAAAAACAGCCTCACCGATGAGATTCCTCCTTTTCCCGGCCTGACATTAAAAGTAAATGTAAATCCCCATTCTTCATAATCAGCCATAGCGGGGTCAAAAGGCTTATTCAGCGGTTTGTCGGGTAAAATAATCTGGTAATCATTATATGCCGGAATTTCTAATATCTGCATTAGCTTTTCATACATTATTTCAACGGGGTCGTTTATATGAATTGCAATTTCATCTGATTTATCCTCAGGCCATGAGGAAACAGGTTCGGATAAAGCACCGCCTGTTTCAATTGAAGTTACTTTATCTCCGCTGTACTGAATTATGGCCCGGTCAGTACGTCCCGAATTGTTTTGTAATGTAATTGCACTATAAAACTCAATGTTGTTTACTATCTCTTCCGGCTTTGAAAAGGGTTTGCGGTAAACAATTGCAACTGCATCAAATTGTTTTTCTGTGCTTAACTGCTGTAGCTGACTGTAAACTTCTTCCGGAGAGCTTCCAATTTTAAGTGTCCATTTTTCACCGTTTGTAATAGTTTCAGTTTTTGGAAAACTTTCGTTTCGTTCACATGAAAAAATAAAAAGGGCAGTGAAAAACAATAAAGTAATTTGTTTCATATAATCTAATTTTAATAGTTAATAATCAATTTAATTCAGGATTTTTGACCGTTCCCATAAACAGTATTGCACCGGTGCTTTTTTCGGTAATTGCAAACATAAATGGTTTATTAACTCTGA